>NZ_DATJIY010000128.1:0-8146 GCF_035492835.1 Dinghuibacter sp. | reverse complement strand
TTTCGCGGGTCATCTCCTGCGCCGCGCCCAGCACAAAGCTGTTGACCGCGCCATTGATCATGGCGACGCACGTGCCGTTGCGCGCCGGGTGCTCTGCGGCGATACCGCTCGTCAGCGTGAAGGAGCCGCCGGGGTTGAGGTATCGCTGGCCTTCCAGGACGAGGTTGACCTGTCCGAGGAGCTTGCCCAGTATCCCGGGCATCATCAGCTCCGCGGTCATATCGTCAAAGGGCCCATAGAAACCGGTTCCGGCGGTACAAATACACGCATCGACGGCGCCGACGCTTTGGTACATGGCTTCGATGGAGACCTTGGACGTTATGTCCACCTGTACGGCGCCGCTCTTCCGGCCCGCGATGACCACGTCATGCCCGCGTTCCGCAAAGGCTTTCGCGACTCTTTTTCCGATGGTTCCGTGACCACCGATCAATAGGATTTTCATGAGGCAAAGGTCGGGGCGCCGCCGCGGGCATTTGGCTCACATTGTATCGATTTCGGCTCTGGCCGCGGTGGGTGTCACGCCGTATGCCTTCCTGAATAGCTGTATAAAATGGGCGGCGTTGTCAAACCCACACTCGCGCGCGACCCCAGCGATGGGTGTGTCCGTGTTCTGCAGCAGCATGCGCGCGTGCGCCAGCCGCTGTTGGTTGATCCAGGCGCGGGGCGAACACTGATAGCGCTCGCGGAAGTCCCGTTTGAACTTCGCCAGGCTGCAATTGGCGAGGTTCGCCAGCTCTTCGATGGTCACCGGCTGGAGCAGATAGCTGCTGACGACATAGTCGATGTCCGCGGGTTCGTCGCCGACGGCGTCGCGGATGAACGACCGGACGCGGTCGCCCTGCGGGCCTTCCAGGAGCAGCAACAGGATCTCCCGCTGTTTCAATGGGAGGAGCTCGTCCAGGCCGCGCAATGACGCGCCGAAATAGCCCCGGAAGCCTTTTTTGAAACTATCGATGACTTCGGTGGAGGGGAAAACGACGAAACTGTCGTTGCGCCGCGCGCCGCTGTGCCCGTTCTCGCGCGGGCCGCTGTGCGCCACCATCGACCGCAACAGCTTACCCGGAAGGAAAAGCATCACCGCCTCGAAGTCGAGCCCGTCTTCGACGTATTCCGCCATCACATAAATGCCCTTGCGGAGCAGGATCACCTCGCCGGGCGAGGCCCTTACCGTCATATCGGGAAAGTGCAGCAGCTTTACGCCTTTCAGGACGAAGATCAGCGTGTGCCCGGTCATCAAAACCGTACGCTGGTTGGGGAGGGATTCGGTTTTGAGCTTGGCGAAGGTCTCGGTTTTGCTGGCGATAAAAGATGTATCCGCCTTATCCGGCGGGGGTGGGAACCGGTGTAGCATGTGACAAAGATACGGCCATTCCCTGTCACTGTTGCCGGCGATCGACAGCATTTCTGACATTCTGTCTCGCTAATTTCGAATGGGCGGGTTTTTGTGTGTATACGCGAAAGAGGATTAGCTATGTCAGAAAGCTGGAACAAACGCCAGCGGGAAAAGAAGCAACGAGAGAAAAGACAGGAAAAGCTGGAAAAAATGCAAGAACGCAAACAGAACAAAGGCCACCAGGATTGGACTGAGATGCTGGCCTATGTTAACGAAAACGGCGAGCTGTCTTCAACACCCGTTGATCGTCCGCAATAGGAAAGGCCCACCGATCGGTGGGCTTTTCTTTTTTTCGTAGGTTTATCCGATGGAATCGATAGGATTATCATTTCGTGCGGCGACGCGCGGCGCGCTCGCGGTTTTCTTTGGCGCTGTCGCGCTGGGCACGGCCGGCCAGGCGCCCGCCGATCGCGCGTCCGGCCAGCCGGCGCCGGTGGCCAAAACCGCCGAAGGCTACATCCGCGGCGTCATGGAAAATGGGGTCGCGGTCTTTAAGGGCGTACCCTACGCCCAGCCGCCAAAACGGTTTATGCCGCCGGTTACCCATGAGCGTTGGGGCGATACGCTGAACGCTACGGCCTTTGGCGCTTCGGCTATGCAGCCCGCGGGGGAGAAGACCATGGGTTCCGAAAATTGCCTTTACCTGAATGTATATACGCCGGCGTTGGATAACCGGCGGCGGGCGGTGGTGGTGTGGGTGCACGGCGGGAGCATGACCAACGGCAGCGGGCGCGGCATGAACGGGCACGCCTTTGCGGACAAGGACGACATCGTCGCCGTGACCATCAACTACCGGCTGGGCGCGCTGGGTTTCCTGTACATGGGCGACGTGGACAAAAAATATGCGCAGTCGGGGAACTTGGGGCTGCTGGATGTAGTGGCCGCGCTGAAATGGATCCACGCGAACATTACGGCCTTTGGCGGCGACCCGGACCGGGTAACGATCATGGGCGAATCGGCGGGCGCCAAGCTGCTGAGCGCCGTCATGGTCTCCCCCGCCTCAAAAGGCCTCTACCGGCAGGCCATACTCGAAAGCGGCTCGGTACAGTGTATCCGCGATACGGTGACGGCTCTCCACGAACGCGCGCGGCTGCTGCGGCAGCTGGGCATCGGCGACCCGCGTCAGCTGCCGACCCTGCCCGCCGACACGCTGATCCGCGCCCAGGGCCGCATCTGTGACGGTCTCGGCGGGAACTCGCAGCTGGGGCCGGTTTACGACGGCATAACAATCACGGATGACGCCTATAAGATACACCTGTCCCATGTCCCGGTGCTGATCGGGACGAACGAGGACGAAGGCGCCGCGTTTATCGGGCCAACCGCCGACTATGATTATGCCATGAAGGACCTGTTCCGGGACAACGCGCCCTTTGCGCTCGCCTATTACCGGCGCCTGCTACGGACCGACACGCCCTATGCCGCCGCGGTAAAGACGCTTACGCAGTATATGTACCAGATGCACGCGTATCGTTTTGCCCAGGTGCTGTCGGACGACGGCAACCCCGTTTGGATGTACCGTTACCGGTACCGCGCGGGTAAGCCATTGGGCGCGCGGCATGGGAACGAGCTGCATTACATCTGGGACGCGCCCAGCGCGGCCAACGGCGTAGAAAAACAACTCGCGCTGGATATGCACGGGGTGTGGGTCAATTTTATAAAAACGGGAGAGCCGCTGCCCCGGTGGCCACGGTACTACGCCCGCACGCCGCAGGTGATGATCTTCGACACGACGGATACCGTCCGGATGCTTACCGAAGTATATAACGACCCCGCGTTCCCGTCGGCGGTTTTTGTGCTGCACTGAGCGGCCTGCTGACATAGGGTTGTCATCCCCCACCCCCATCTTTGAAAAAAATACGGTATGACAACACAAGAAACAGCCACGCGCTATCACGAGCTGGTCAATCAACGGAAATTTATCGAGGTCCAGGACACGCTCTACGCCGAGGACGTCGTTTGCCAGGAGCCCGAAAAAGCGGCGGCGATGGGGTTTCCCATCCTGACCAACGGGCGCGAAGCGGTCAAGGCAAAGGGGATTGCGCGGCGCGCCACGATCGAGACCACGCACAGCTATACCTGTAGCGAGCCCATCGTCGCGGGGGAATATTTCAGCGTCGTGCTGCGGCAGGACGTGACCTTCCAGGGGAAGCCGCGGTTGACCCTGGAGGAGGTCGGCGTTTTCCACGTAAAAGATGGTATGGTCGTGAAGGAGCAGTTCTTTTACTAAAGGTCCTGCAATTAAAAGCCCCCGCAGGTGCACAAGGGTGTGTCGCCGCCGGACAACCGATGTGCGTCACCGGACACTACCGACATCATGAGGCGTTGATTGTCAATGCAAAAACACTTGGCACGCCCCTGGTAGCTACAGCCCTATGCTCCGCAACTACCTCCGCATCGCGCTCCGCCAGCTGAAAAAGCAAAAGCTCTACTCCACCGTTAAGATTGGTGGTCTCGCCCTCGGCATCGCCGTATGCCTGCTGATCGGTCTGTACATCCGGTATGAGACCGGCTACGACCGCCAGTATCCCGATGGCAACCGGATATTCCGCGTTTTCCTCGAGGACGATGAGAACGGGCAGGTCCAAAAGAGCACGAATTGCCCCGCGCCGATGGCGGCCGTCATAAAAAGCGACTTTCCGCAGGTAGCGCGATCGGGCCGCTGGCTGGACAACGCCCTTTTCGACGGCGCCGGTCACAATGAATTCCGGCCCGCGGAGGCAACGGAAAACACCTACGAGGAAGGTTTTGTGTACGCCGACCAGGAGACCCTGGATATGCTGGGTTTCCCGATGGTCTATGGTAGCAGGGCCACGGCGCTGACCGAGCCGCGCAGCATGGTGATCTCCCGGCGGAAGGCCGAACAGTTTTTCCCCGGCATCAACCCGATCGGACAAGTGGTGTACCTCAACGACCAACGCCAGACGCCGTATAAGATCAGCGGGGTGATGGCGGATATACCGCAGGATTCGCACCTGCGGAACACCGACTTTATCATGAGCCTCCAGGGGCATTCACTCTGGGATGGGGAGCAGACCAGCTGGAACGCGTTCAATTACACCGGTTACGTACAATTGAAACGGGACGTGGACCCGGTCGCCTTCAGCGACCTGATGACCACCGACCTGGTCAACCGATATTTCATCCCGGTTGCGATTAAATCGGGGCAGCCGGAAGCCAGCGCGCGGAAATTTCTTGCCGGCGTCCACGTGCGGCTCCAACCGGTGCGCGACATCAACCTCCATTCCTACGACATCGAGGACCGGCAGGCGCACGGGGATATCCGTTTTGTCTGGCTGTTTGGCCTGGTGGCGGCGTTTATACTGGCGATCGCCTGTATCAATTTCATCAACCTGTCGACCGCCCGAAGCGCCAACCGCGCGAAGGAGGTCGGGCTCAGGAAGGTGGTCGGATCGGCGCGCGGCGGGTTGGTCGCGCAGTTCCTGACGGAATCTGTCCTGTACAGCCTCCTTTCGTTTTTGGCGGGGTTGGTCCTGGCGCAGGTCCTGCTGCCCTATTTCAATACCATGGCGGGACGGGAGCTGGTCATACCCTGGACGGCGTGGTGGCTGGCGCCGGTGATGGCGCTCGCCGCACTGGCGATCGGGGTTATCGCGGGCGTCTATCCCGCCTTCTACCTGTCGGCATTCCGGCCGGCGCTCGTGCTTAAAGGCACGCTCAGCCAGGGCGCCCGGAATTCGCTCCTCCGCAACATACTGGTGGTATTCCAGTTCGCCGCGTCGGTCATCCTGGTCATCAGCACCATCGTCATCTACAAGCAAATGCGTTTCCTCCTGAACCGGGATGCGGGTTTTGACAAAGACCAGGTGGTCATGATCCAGGGAGTCAATACGCTGCCGGAAGATAAGATCAGGGCCTTCAAAACCGAGCTGTCCAAGCTGCCGTCGGTGAAAAGCGTTACCATCAGCGACTTCCTGCCGGTCGACGGTACCAAGCGGAACGGGCAGACCTTTTATAACGAAGGGCACAAGGACGACCCCACGTTCGAGTCCCAGGTCTTCCACGTGGACGAGGATTATATAAAAACGCTGGGCATGACGCTGGTTGCGGGTCGTAATTTCTCAAAGGCGATGGCCACCGACGATCACGCCGTGGTAATCAATGAAACGATGGCCAGGCAACTGGGACTGACCAGCCCGGTGGGTCACCGGATCGTACAATTCGAGGGCGACACCTATACGATCATCGGCGTCGTCCGGGATTTCAACTATTCGTCGATGCACTCCGGTATCGGGCCCCTGGTGATGCGGCTGGATTTCAGCCCGTCCATCGTCTCGGCCAAGATCGATGGCGCTCACGCAAAACGGGCGCTGGACGCCCTTACCGCACTCTGGAAAGGCTTTTCCCCGGGTCAACCCATCCGCTATACCTTCCTCGACGAGCAGTTCGCGGCGATGTACGCCGACGTGCTCCGCAGCGGACAGCTGTTCACGGCCTTTGCAACGCTGGCGGTGATCATCGCGTGTCTCGGGCTTTTTGGCCTTTCCGCTTTCATGGCCGAACAACGCCGCAAGGAGATCGGCATCCGCAAGGTCCTCGGCGCGACGGTGACGAGCATCACCGTACTGCTATCCTACGACTTTGTCAAGCTGGTCTTGCTGTCGGTGGTCATCGCCGCGCCACTCGGATGGTGGGGCATGCACCGCTGGCTGGAAAACTTCGCCTACCGGACGGGGTTGGACTGGTGGATATTCGGCATAGCCGGGGTCTTTGCGCTGCTCGTCGCGCTGTGTACGGTGAGCGTGCAATCGGTGAAGGCGGCGCTGGCCAACCCCGCCAGTACGCTAAAGAGCCAATGAGCCTTGCTCTAAAACAGCTCCTGCGTTCCAAAATGCGCCTGCACGACTTTTAACAGGCTTTGCGCCACGCCCGGAGTCTCGACGCCGGCGATGGACGCCAGCGTGTCGAGCTGGCGCGGGGCCTTGTTGGCCACGGTTTTGAGGGATTTGTCGGTGATCACCTGGTATTCGGGGATCCCGTTGGACCGGCTCCATTCGGCGCGCCACGCGCACAGCTTGTTGTACAGCTCCGGATGGACGAGCGGCGTTTCCTTGACCGGTCGCTTCTTGTGCGCGGGCTGGAACGAGGTCTTGCTTTTGCGGACGAGGTCCGGGGTGTCCGCCAAGGGCAGGCTGTCCCGGATCGCGGTAAAAAACGTCTCCCGGAGGGACAGTTCCAGGAGCAGCGTGTTGATCACTGAAAGACGGGTGTCACCCTCCGCCAGTTGCCGGAGCAACGTGGTCGCTTGATGGAGCCGGGGCAGAAAATATCCGGCGGCGGCCTGCAAACGGGCGATCAGGCGGGGCGAGGCCTGCAATGCCCCGGGGACGGATAGCTCCTTGACGAGGAATTTCTGCGCATTGGCCGCCAGGTCGTCTTTCAACAAACGGTGCAGGTCCTCGTGACCCAGTTGCCCGGCGTATTTCTTCACCAACGGGTATTCGAACTGGCTGCGCAAAAACTTGAACTGCCGGTCGCCCGACGCCTCCGCGATTTCGGTTCCGGCGCCCTGCAGCCGGCGCAGCCCCGACATAAACCCGACGATGGCCGGATCGATGATCAGGCTGGACCGGGTCACCGGCGCGTTCAGCACCAAACCCCGCAGGGACCGGCACCGGCTGAGCGCCACATAGGCCTGGCCATGGGCAAAAGAGCCGCTGACATCGACGGCCGCCTTGTCGAAGGTGAGCCCCTGGCTCTTGTGGACGGTGATGGCCCAGGCCAGCTTCAACGGGTACTGCGTGAACGAGCCGGCGTCAGATTCGGTGACCTTCCCGCCATCGGCGGACAGGTCGTATTGGGTGTGTTTCCACACTTCCCGCGCGACCTCGAGCTCAGTCCCGTCGTCGGAGAAACGCACCCGTATGTGGCCCGCGGACAGCTGTATTACCGTGGCTGCGCGGCCATTGTAGTATTGTTGTTTGCCGGACGAGTCGTTCCGGGTCATGATGACCAGGGCGCCCTCCTTGAGCTGTAACAGCTCGTCGCTGGGGAACGCGTCGCGCGGGTAGTCCCCGCTAACGGCCGCGGGGTAGCTGAACAGGTCGCCCGGCAGCGCCTCCAGCCGCTCGCGGTTGGTTTGGCTGACCAGCTTGTTGTGCGTGGTGATGGTCACGTAATCAGCGGGCGCGCCGGTGGCGCTGTACCGCGTGTTGAGCACGGCCAGCAGGTGGTCGCCGATGTTATCCAGCCTAATACTGTTGAGGATGTCGATAAAGACCGGGTCGTCCTGCCGGTAAACGCGTTCCAGTTCGAACGTCCAAAAAGGGCTCCGCCGGAAGACCCGGCTGGAGAAGAAATACGGCGTCTCGTAGACCGGGGCCAGTATGGGCCAATCCGTGTTGGTGACGGGCGGCAGCTGGAACAGGTCCCCAAAGACGATCACCTGCACCCCGCCAAAGGGCTCGGTGGACGCGTGCACTTCCTGCAACAGGCGGTCCAGGTAGTCCAGCATGTCGGCCCGCACCATACTGATCTCGTCGATGATGATGAGCTCGAGCGCCCGCCAGAGCTTTAGCTTATCCGGCGAAACCGCCAGGGTCTCGTTATCGCCATCCGCGGGCAGCAGCGGCCCGCGCGGCACCTGGAAGAATGAGCTGATGGTCACGCCGCCGGCGTTCAACGCCGCCGCCGCGGTATAAGCCACGACCACCGGGTTTCCACCCGCCTGGCGCCTGATCTCGTGCAGCAGCGTTGTCTTGCCGGTGCCGGCTTTGCCCGTGATAAAGACGTTGC
>NZ_DATJIY010000127.1:0-11598 GCF_035492835.1 Dinghuibacter sp. | reverse complement strand
TGTTTTGCGAAACGTTTCGCAAAACAGGGGAAAAGAGGCACTCCACCCCTCAATTCTTCCGGCGCCGATAGGCAAGGCGCCGATAGGCGAGGCACTGGCCCGCTAGGGCTTCACGATAATCGTGCCCGCGCCGTTGTAGGAGTGGTAGTCTCCGTTGTACATCGCATCCGCCGAAACCGGGCCCATGTGGTATATGCCCGGCGATACCGCGCGGACCGCATAGTAATAGATCTGGCGGGGGCCGGACAAATCCACGAAGAAATTGATGCGGTCGTCGCGGACGTCGAGGGACGTGGGCTCGGCGGCATTTTTTATCCAATCCATCCCGGGGATGTCCTTGGTGCGGGGGTTTTCAATCTCGAAACCGGCGGGCAACAGGTCGCAAAGGACGATATTGTCCACGGCGCCGTCGTAGGATTTCTCCAGCGTCAGCTGGACGATCACGAGGTCGTTCTGGTGGAAGACGTTGCCCGCGATCTCGTGGCCGAAACGGTCGAAGAACTTGCGGCGGGCGCGGATGTAGTTGTCCTCTTCCTTGTAGGCGCCGGAGGCGCTGATGCCTTCGGCCTGCCACCAGTAGTAGAGGTTGCCCGTGCCGCGGACGTCGAGGTTAACCTGGGTCGAGCGCAAGTCGGCGGATGACCAGCGGGCGGGGGCGGCTTCGACGGTTCCGAGGGTGCGGCCGCCGGCGGTCACGGTCGCGGTAGCCGTCGAGGCGGCGACGGTACGGGCCAGCTTGCCGAGGGCCAGGAAGCCAAAGGCGCTTTCCTGCGTGGTATACCAGCTCCGGCCGCTCAGCTTGTCCGCTACCTGGCGGGCCATCGTGGCTACCTGGGCATTGTGCGGGTCGACGTCCAGCAGGACGTCCAGGGCGACCGCTTCGTCGCGGATGTCGGAGCAGAAGGCCCCGCCGGTTTCCGCAACCGATTCTTCACCCGTCCATGCGGTGGGCAGTATGTCCCGGAAACCGGCCTTGTCCCCCGCGAGCGCATAGGCGGCCGCCAGGAGATAACGGCTGTCTAGGGCCAGTGTCGTGGTGCTCGCCTTATAGTAGTTCATCGCGCTGACGTTGGGCCGGCCGGCCAGGGCCAGTACATAAAGACTATAAGCGACTTCCTTGGGCACGATCTTCTTCTGCTGGTTCCCGTTATACCGGTAACCCACCAGGGTCTTGTTGCGCAGACGGCCGTTGAGGTAGGAAAGGATGGTTTCGATCAGGCTTTTATCCACGTCGTAACCGGCCTTTTGGGCCTCCAGGAGGAAGTGCGCAGCGTACACGGTGGCCCACCAGTTTTCGTTGTCCTCGCCGTCCCACAGGGTCACGCCTCCGTTATACAGCTGGCGCATCTTGATCTTCCGGATAGCCTCGAGGACGTTGCTCGCGGCGTTGGTGTATCGTTGCGCGCCGTGCAGGTGCATCAGCGCGGCCAGGTCGTCGTAATAGAGTTGCGGGAACGCGGTTGACACGGTCTGCTCGGTACAGCCGTACGGATATTCGACCAGGTACTGCAGCTGACTGCCCAACCGGATGGCAGGGGACCGGCTCACGACGAGGTGATAGTCCCCGCTGGACGGCAGGAAGTCCCCGGTGCCGATGCTGATGGCGTGCGCGCCCGGTCCGGCGACACCGCTCCCGCTCATCTTCTGAAGGGTGGAGGCGGGGCGGACGCTGATATCGGTTTCATCGGTGAACTGCTCCCCGAGGGCGGATACGGAAACCGTGACCTTGGCGGGTTTGACCACCCTGGCGGCGGCCAGGGTGAAGACCACGCGCCCCTCGGAACCCGCGGGCACATCAGCGCTTTGTTTCGCCGCGCCTACAACCGTAAGCGGTCCAGACAACTGCACGGCGGCGGTGACACTGGCCGTCTTATTGCTCGTATTGGTTAGCGTGACGGGCATGGTGACGGTGTCCCCCGGGCTCAGGAACCGCGGTAGCGCCGTGGAAAGCACCATGGGGTCGGCCACCTTCATCGAGGCCTCCCCGGAGCCAAACGATTCCCCCCTGGCGTTCACCGCCATCAGGCGGATCTCGCCGCTAAAGGCCGTGGGTATGTCCAGGGTAAAGGTGGCGTTCCCGCTCCCATCGGTTTTTTGCACCCCGCTCCAATACGACACCAGCTTAAAACGCTTGGCGGGCATGGGGTTGACGCGGCGCTCCATTTCCAGGCCGCCGTCGCCGCCGGTGCTGCTGAGCCGGGCGAGCACCTCGGGAAAAAGCAAGGGATAAAGGTCGTAGGACCGGACCTCGAGCGCGCGGGACGCGTAGAACCATCCGTAGGGGTCGGGGGTTTTGAAATCGGTGACGCTCAGGATGCCGTTGTCGACGGCGGCCAGCGTGATCATGCTGTTGGGCGCGGCCCTGACGTGAATGACGGGGTGGGTATTGGACCGCACCTTCTGGGGCGCTTCGATCGCGACGGCCAGGTGGCGCTCTTTTTCCTGGACCGTAAGCCCCTTGAAACCGTGGGCGACGGTCAGCGGGACGTCGGATACCCCGTGCGGCTTGAATAAGGTGGCGGTCACATAGACGTTCGGGAGGTGATCCCCGGTGACCGGGAGCTCGAGGGACGCCGACCGGTCCTTTACGTCGACGTACTGGTAGGAAACCACCTTATCCTGCGTTTCCATGGTGACCAGCATCCGGCCGGAAAACGGCGTCTTGAACAATACCTTGGCCTTCTCCCCCGTATTATAGGAGGCCTTATCGGCCTCGATGTCGATCTTGCCTTCCTTGTCCACCTCGAACGAGCTGTTGTCCCCGCCCCAGGGTCCCCAACTATAGAACTCCTTGGAGACATACGCATTGCTACCGGGTACGTATACCCTCAATTCGTATTCACCCGGTGACCGCGGGATAAAGGGGAAGCTGGTCTGGGTTCCGCTCACCGTGACCGTCTGCGACGCCACCACCCGGTCGTCCTTTTGGGATTCGTAACGGAAATAGTCGCCGTTCCTGGCCAGGACGGTCCGGTATTCATGCTTGATCACCTCGACCTTCGCCGTTTCGCTGACGACCCGCTCGGCGGGGTTGATCGCGATGAGCGGGAAGCGGACGGCCTGATCGAGCGGGTAATAGTAGTATCCGTCGTTCATGATCCCGAAGAAAACGGCCTGCGTATAAATATCCGCGCTGCTGCTACGGCTGACAGGCCGCCCGGTCTCGTCAAAAACGGTGGTGAAAAACGTGGCCCTGAGCCTGCCGATGTTCTTATACATATCCGGGACCTCGTAAGATTCCTTGGCGCGTCCCGACTCGTCGGTCTTCCCTTCCCGCTCGTCCTTGGCCTGCAAGGCGTCCTGGCCGTCGAGACCGAAGTTGTACCGGTCGTAAGCCTTGGAGGTAAAGGCCGTTTGCGCCACCTGTATCTCGCATTCGTAGTTCCGGTTCGCGGCCGGGGGTCCGAAGAAATTCTCCGCGGTGATGTCCAGGCGGGCGGTTTCCCCGGTGAAGAGCAGTTCCTTGTCCAGCTTTGCCGTGACCTTGATCCGGTCCGGGACGAACTCTTCCACCCGGAAGGGCCGGCTGCCCAACAGCACGTCGTTGGAAGTATAGACTTCGAGGGTATAGCTGCCCGTTACCGCCGCATCGGGTATGTCGACGCTCCCATCCAGGGCGCCCTGGTCGTTGATGCTTTTGCGGAAGCTCTTCAGCTCCTTGCCGTTCGGCAGCAGGAATTTCATCTTCAGCGGGAGCTCGCCCGGCAGCTGCCAGCCGTTGGTGCGGAGGATGACCGCGAAGTGGGCCTGTTCCCCGGGCCGGTAGATGTCGCGTTCGGGATAGATATAGGCGTCGAGGCCGCTGGGGTTGGAGGATTTTCCGCCCACGTCGAACCGCGACGTATTCACCTGTGTCGTGGCAAAGGGGAGGTAGTTGAAGTCGCCGGGCGTCCGGGCGATGATCATCGCCGGGGTGAAGCCGGCGTAGTCCCGCCGGCTATAGGCTATTTCGGCTACCCCCGCGCCGTTCGTGGCGCCGATACCCAGGACCTGGTTGTTTTGGCCGTAGGCCACGATGTTGACGCCGCCCATCGGCGTCGCGTCCTTAATGGAGTTGGCAAAAACCAGCATCTTATCCTTCCCCGCCTTGGCCATCAGCCCTATGTCAGAGAGGGATACGAAACGGCTGTCGTTGACCCAGTAGTCGTCTGTGGATCGGATGATGACGTGGTAGATGCCTTTGAATTCGGGGAGGTGATCCTCCAGGTCCAGGTGGAGCACCCGGCTGTTACCCGAACGGGGGAGGCTTTTCGTGTCGACGACCGTTTGGTAGACGATGTCGCCCAGCTGGAGGTCACCGCCGCCGCCATCGCCCTCTTCGTCGTCACGGTTTTGGTCGTTGGGCTCATACCCGTACCGCCCCGCGGCCAGCAAATTATTTTCATAGATTTTCGACACGATCACCTTGACCCGCGGCACGCTTACGATGCGGACCGCGATGTTGCGCTCGCCCCGGCTGGAGAGATACACCTCTTTGCTGCCCGAGAAACTAATGGACGGCGCCATTTTGCCAAAGGTTATATTATTGAGGTAGTCGTCGTGGAGCACGCCACCGATGGTCCCCCTCAATCCCTTGCCGATACGCAACCCATAGCTGGTGGACGCGTCGAATCCGTCGCTCGTCACCGTGAAACCGTCTTCCGTCGGCGTGGCGGTGAACTTGACCGCGGGGTCGAGCTTGATGTAGTTCGCCAGGTTCTCGGGCGCTACCTGCTGGCTGGTCCGCACGGTGATGGTGCCGGTCGCGCCGTCGTGATCGGTGGTGACCTCGTGTATTTCCAGGACGTAGGGCGACGCCATCCCCGTCGTAAAAGTCAGGGTCTCGGGCGTGCCGTTGGTCCCACCGTCCGGTACCAGCCCCTTGTCGATGGCGAGCTCCACCTTATAGTCCTTGTCCTCGGATTTCACCTGCGGGAGCTTGAGGCTGATCTTGTCGGAAACCGATACCGTCTGCAGGTCGAAGGGCGCCGGCTTCCCGTCCACGGTGACGTGTAACCGGTCCTTGAGCGCCGACGGCGCCACCGCGTAATTGAACAACAGGTCCAGCATCGGAAGGGCGGTATGCGTCGCCTCGTCCTGCGGAACCCAAACCGCGCTGACGTCCTGGAGCGACAACGCGGGCGTGTGGAAATGGATGTCGTCTCCCGCCTTCAGCCGCCCGTAACCCGAGTGCTGGATCACCTCTGAGTTGATCACGGCCTTGTAATCCGTGGCGGGCTTCAGCGGCTGGGAGGGCGAAAACACCAGGGTCCCCGGGTTTTCCCATCGGAAGCGGCCGGGAATCTTCGGTTCGAACGAGACGTAGTCCAACGAATCCCAGATGTTGAGCAGGGAGTCCTTGACCAGGTCCTTGTCGAATTGAAATGTAAGGTTTCCTAATGATGAAACCTCTCCCTTGGCATTCGTGTAGGAGAGCGACACGGTCTTGCGGTTACAGGCGCTGAAAGTCAGGCCCAGCAAGGCGAGGCAGCAAATAGCATGGATACGCATACAAGAAGGTTAAGCTTTTTTTAGAGGATGGATGTACTAACCCCGCGGAAGGTTCGTTACATTTGAGTAGAGTTCTCTGCAATCTTAATAGGAGGAGGTTTTTAGAAATGACCCGCACACACTGGCCACAATGGTCACGAAAAGGTACAATAAAGAAAGCTAAAACCTTTGTTAAATGGGGGTTGACCGGCGGTATTTTTTTCTTCCTCCTTTTCCTGCTCCTGAACTGGATTTTCCCGCTCCATTCCGGCATCGAATACTCCACGGTGATCACCGACCGGAAGGGGAACATCCTCCATGTTTACCTGACCCGGGACCAGCAGTGGCGGATGAAGACGGAGCTGTCCGACATCTCGCCCCTGCTCCGCCGGACGATCATCGAAAAGGAGGACAGGTACTTTTACGATCACCCCGGCGTCAACCCCATCGCCATCGGCCGGGCGCTCGTTCGGAACGTCCTGAGGATGCGCCGGACCTCGGGCGCGTCCACGATCACCATGCAGGTGGCCCGCGCCCTGGAACCCCGGAAGCGGACCTACCTGGCCAAGTGTATCGAGGCGTTCCGGGCGCTCCAGCTGGAATGGAAATACCCCAAGGATCAAATCCTCCAGCTCTACCTCAACCTCCTTCCCTATGGGGGGAATATACAAGGCGTACGGACCGCCGCGCTATTGTATTTTAATAAGGAGCCCGACCACCTGAGCCTGGCGGAAATCACCGCCCTGGCCGTCATCCCCAACAAACCGTCCACCCTGGTCATGGGCCGCGCCAACGACCGCATCGTGGCCGAACGCAATAAATGGCTGCGCCGTTTTGCCGACGATCGCGCCTTTACCCGGGCTGACATCGCCGACGCCCTCCGAGAACCGCTGACGGCCACGCGTGGGCGGATGCCCGTCTTCGCCCCCCACCTCAGCGCGCGTCTCCGCCCGCAGGGCCTCCCCTATATCCACACGACCATCGACCTGAATACCCAGCTCACCATTGAACAGCTCACGGCGGCCTACATCCGCCAGCTCCATACCGGTTTCATCCACCAGGCGGCCGTCGTGGTCGTCGACAATGCGACGGGGGCGGTGATCGCCTACGCCGGCTCCGCCGCCTTCGGCGACACCGTGGACGGCGGCCAGGTCGACGGCGTCCGCGCCATCCGGGAGCCCGGAAGCGCGCTCAAACCCTTTTTATATGGACAATGCATCGACGCCGGGCTCCTCACCCCGAAATCCGTGATCGAAGACGTCCCCATCGACTACCAGGGCTATGCTCCCGAAAACTATGATCGTAAATTCAACGGCTACGTAACGATGGAGTACGCCCTCGAGCACTCCCTCAACATCCCCGCGGTCAAAAGCCTCGAGCGCCTCGGCAAGGACAAGCTAATCGCCACCCTGGCCGCCTGCCACTGCCGCCAGATCCAACGCGACCGGGCCAAGCTCGGCCTGTCGATGATCCTCGGGGGCTGCGGCGCCTCGCTGGAAGAGCTCACCGCGTTGTATACCAGCCTCGCCCACGGCGGCGTATACCGCCCGCTCCGTTTCGTGACGGCCGATAGCGCCCGGAGGGATTCCGTCCGTGTCATGAGCCCCGCCGCCACCTTTATCATCGACGACATTCTAAGCCGCGTCAACCGCCCCGACTTCCCCCTCACGTGGAGCACTACCGCCCACCTCCCGCGCATCGCCTGGAAAACCGGTACGAGCTACGGCCGCCGCGACGCCTGGAGCATCGGCTACAACAACCGCTACACCGTCGGCGTCTGGGTCGGCAATTTCAACGGCAAAGGCGCCCCCAGCCTCAGCGGCGCCACCGTCGCCACCCCGCTGCTCTTCCAGATCTTCAATACCATCGACTACGACAACGGCCAGGAATGGTTCCGCCAGCCCCCCGGCGTCGACACCCGCATCGTCTGCAGCGAGACCGGCCTTCCCCCCTCCCCCGGTTGCACCGACCTGGTCACCGACTACTTTGTCCCCCTGGTATCCCCCACCACCCCTTGCGCCAACCGCCAACTCATCCCCGTCTCCCCCGACGGTAAAATCTCTTACTGCCCCTACTGCAAACCCGCCGTAGGCTATCGCCTCGTCTCCTACCGCCTCTACTCCCCCGCCATGCGCGCCTATATGGACGACCGCCACGTTACCTACGAGCATATCCCGCCCCACAATCCTTCGTGCGAGCGCATCTTCGGCGAAGGCGCCCCCGTGATCACGGCTCCATCGTCCGGCGCGGAGTATTATATAAACCGTAAGCACCCGGAGCCGATTCAATTGGCCTGCCGCACCGGCCCCGACGTCGCCCGTGTCTACTGGTATGTCAACAACGCCTTCTTCAAATCCGCCGACGCCAAATCCGCCCAATACTTCGTCCCGCAAGAAGGCCCCATCAAGATTTCCTGCACCGACGACAAAGGTCGCAACCGCGACATCTGGATCCGCGTCAAATGGGTCGACCTCTAGCGGGCTTGGCGAAAAAAGCGTCAATTTGGCCGCGAACGCCCCTTGGCTTTATCTTTGCAAGACTCAAAAGATCGAAATGTTTCATATATGACAGAAAAGGAATTCCAACAGCAAAATCCCCGCGAAGAAGACATCAACGTGGACGAAAACGTGGCGGGGACCGCACACCTGCAAGAGGACATCCAGGACTCCGAGATAGAAAAACTGCAACAAGAACTTCAGGATCAGAAAGATAAGTATTTGCGGCTGTATGCCGAGTTCGACAACTTCAAACGCCGGAGCGCCAAGGAAAGGGTGGAGCTGACCCAGACCGCGGGACGGGAAGTCATCCAAAGCCTGCTCGACGTCCTCGACGACTGTGACAGGGCGGAAAAGCAACTGGACAATGCGACAGACATCGCCCAGGTGCGCGGAGGCGTCCTCCTGGTTTTCAACAAGTTGCGTAACGCATTACAGGCCAAGGGCTTGAAACCTATGGAAAGTCTGCATACCCCTTTTGATGTGGAAAAGCATGACGCAATCACCGAAATACCCGCGCCGACCCCGGACCTTGTCGGAAAAGTCCTGGACGAGGTACAAAAAGGGTATTATCTAGGAGACAAAATCATCCGTCACGCTAAAGTGGTCGTGGGCAAATAAGGGACGCAATTATGGCAAAAAGGGACTACTACGAAATACTCGGGGTTGTAAAGGGCTGTTCCGCGGACGAGCTGAAAAAGGCGTACCGCAAGGTAGCCATGCAATTCCACCCCGACCGCAACCCCGGCAACAAGGAAGCGGAAGAAAAATTCAAGGAAGCGGCAGAGGCCTACGAAATCCTGAGCGACCAGGACAGGCGCGCCCAGTATGACCGTTACGGCCACGCCGGTGTCAGTGGCAACGGTCGCCCCGGCGGCTTTGGCGGGGGCGCGGGCATGAGCATGGACGACATCTTCAGCCAGTTCGGGGACATCTTCGGGGACGACCTGTTCGGGAGTTTCTTCGGAGGCGCCCGGGGCGGGCGACCCGGTGGCGGACGTGCCCGCGGGGTACGGGGGAGCAACCTGCGTATCAAAATCAAGCTCACCTACGAGGAGATCGCCAGCGGGGTCAACAAGACCATCAAGGTAAAGAAATACGTTCCCTGCGCCACCTGCGCGGGTTCGGGCGCCAAGGACAAAAGCAGCGTCCAGACCTGCGCCACCTGCGGCGGGCAGGGGCAGGTGCGGAAGGTAACCAATACCTTCCTCGGCCAGATGCAGACCGTTTCTACCTGTCCCACCTGTAACGGGGAAGGGTCCACGATTACCAACAAGTGTACGACCTGTAAGGGTGAAGGCCGCGCCTTCGGCGAAGAAACCGTATCGATCGATATCCCCGCCGGCGTGCAGGAAGGCATGCAGCTGAGCCTGAGTGGCAAGGGGAATGCGGGGGAAAGGGGCGGCGCGCCCGGCGACCTCATCATTCTCGTGGAGGAAGAACCGCATCCGACATTACACCGGGACGGGCTGAACGTAGCCTACGACCTGTATATCACCTTCCCCGACGCCGTGTTCGGCACCTCGGTGGAAGTACCCACGATCGACGGTAAGGCAAAGATCAAGATCCCCGTCGGCACACAGAGCGGTAAGATATTCCGTTTGCGCGGCAAGGGCTTCCCCGCGGTGAACGCTTACGAGCGCGGGGACCAGCTGGTGCACGTCAACGTGTGGACGCCGCAGAACGTCAGTGCTGAAGAGAAAGCCATGCTCGAGAAGATGGCGACCTCGACCAATTTCCAGCCCAAGCCCGAAAAGTCGGAGAAGTCCTTCTTCGATAAAGTCAGGGAAATGTTCAGCTGACGTATATTTGCTTCCCTTATGCTAAGAACACATACCTGCGGAGAACTCTCCCTTACTCAAGCCGGTCAGGAAGTGATCCTGTCGGGCTGGGTACAGACGATTCGGAAATTCGGCGCGATTACTTTCGTGGACCTGCGAGACCGGTATGGCATCACCCAACTGGTGTTCAACGAATCCCTGAACCCGCAGCTGGACGAGCAACCCCTCGGCCGCGAGTATGTATTGCAGGCGGAAGGCACGGTGCTGGAGCGCACCAACAAGAACCCGAACATTCCCACGGGGGATATCGAGGTCGCCGTAAAACAATTCCGCATCCTGAACAAGTCGGCGGTGCCTCCCTTTACCATCCAGGACGATACCGACGGAGGCGATGACCTCCGGATGAAATACCGCTACCTCGACCTCCGGCGTCCCCAGGTGCGCCGCAATCTCGAATTGCGCTACCACATCAACCGCGCGACCCGGGAATTCCTCCACAAGGAGGGCTTTATGGACCTGGAGACGCCCTTCCTGATCAAGTCGACGCCTGAAGGGGCGCGCGACTTCGTAGTACCGTCCCGTATGAATCCGGGTCAGTTCTATGCCCTGCCCCAGTCGCCCCAAACCTTCAAGCAGCTCCTCATGGTGAGCGGTTACGACCGCTATTTCCAGATCGTGAAGTGCTTCAGGGACGAAGACCTCCGCGCCGACCGTCAACCGGAGTTCACCCAGATCGACTGTGAGATGAGCTTCGTCGAGCAGGAGGACATCCTGCGCACCTTCGAAGCGCTGACCAAACATATTTTCAAGCAAGCCCTCGACGTCACCATTACCGGGGCATTCCCGCGGATGACCTTCGACGAGGCTATGTGGCAATACGGGAACGACAAGCCGGATATACGCTTCGGTATGAAGCTGACGAACCTGAAGACGCCTTCATCGGTGTACCCGGAGTTCCGCACCAGCTCACTGGGCGTTACCGGCTTTGGCGTATTCGACGACGCGGAAACGGTGCTGGCCATCGCCGCTCCAGGGTTGGCAGACTACACCCGCAAACAAACCGACGAGCTCACCGAATGGGTAAAGCGTCCGCAGATCGGGATGAAGGGCCTCGCGTACGTCAAGTGTAATACCGACGGCACATATAAGAGCTCTTTCGATAAATTTTTCGACGAGCCGAAATTGAAAGCGCTGGCGGCTGCCGTGGGCGCCTCCTCCGGCGACCTCATCCTCATCCTGGCCGGCGCCGAGGAACGCACCCGCAAAGCGATGAGCGAGCTCCGCCTGGAAATGGGAAACCGTTTGGGGCTCCGCAAAAAGGACGAATTCCGTCCCCTGTGGGTGCTCGACTTCCCGCTGTTCGAGTACAGCGAAGAGGACAACCGCTGGGTGGCGCGGCACCACCCGTTCACCTCTCCCAAGCCCTCGGACATCGCAACGATGATCGACAACGATCCTGCGATCGCCGATCCGGCCAGGTACCTTCAACATCCATATGCTTCGGTCAAGGCAAACGCCTACGACCTGGTGCTGAACGGCACCGAGATCGGCGGCGGCTCGATCCGTATCTACCAACGCGACCTCCAGGAAAAGATGTTCGCCGCTCTCGGCATGACCCCCGAGGAGGCCCGCCACAAGTTCGGCTTCCTCCTGGGCGCCTTCGAGTATGGCGCGCCACCCCACGGCGGCATCGCCCTCGGTTTCGACCGCCTTTGTTCCCTCCTGGGCGGCAGCGAAAGCATCCGCGACTTTATCGCCTTCCCCAAAAACAACAGCGGCCGGGACGTCATGCTCGACGCGCCATCCTCCATCGATCAGAAGCAGCTGGATGAGCTGGCGATCGCTACAAAAGT
>NZ_DATJIY010000126.1:0-29525 GCF_035492835.1 Dinghuibacter sp. | reverse complement strand
GGGCCGCCCTGCGGCGACCAGGGATGACCGCATTCGGTGCGCTCCGGGAAAAGGCCAAAGGGGGCGTAAGCTTCCAGGCTTTTGAGGAGCGCGGCGGCGTGGGTTTTGTTACCGGCGGACAGCTCGTAGAGGGCGCGTTCGGCGGTCAGCAGGAGCGTGGCGTTGTCGTCGCCCGAGCGGCGTTGCCAGCACGGACCGAGGGGGGAATCGAGCCTCAGGTCGGCGTCCACGACGCGCAAAGTGTCGGTGACACGCGGGTCGTCGGGTTTGCGCAGGCCATAACGGACGAGCGACAGCACGTCGGGGGTGGCCGGTCCCGAAGGCTTGGAGCCCGGAGTCCCGGAGGCGGTATAATAGCCGGCGATCCTCTCCTGGCCCCGTCCGGGTCCGACGCGCACGTACATCCAGTCGTCGATGTGGTCCTGGTAATAGTCCGCGGTCTTGCGGCAATAAGTGGCGACGCCGGGCTGCCCGCGTTCGTCCGCCATGTCGGCGGCGGCCAGCAGCGCGGCAACGGTGACGCATAGGGTATGCAGGGAAAAAGCGTTCGCCTCGTCCCACCGATCCGCCGCGGGCTCGGGTCCGCCCGCGACCAGGTAGGTGGCGGCGGTCCAGACGAGGGGCCAGTAGCGTTGCATCCTGGCGGGGCTGAGCTGGAAGGTGCGGCGGCAGGTGTCGACCATCAGGATCACCTGGGCAACCTGGTCCCGGGCGACCTGCGCCGCCGCGGGGGTGCCGTCGGGGTGGAGCAGCCGCGGCCAGAAGCCGTTTTCCTCCTGGGCCGCCATGAGCCACGAGAGCAGCCGCTGGGCGTCGTCCCGGGCGCCAAGGGCCTGGTAGGCGTCAAAGGCGGCGGCGAGGTCGCGGGGGCGTACCCCTTCCCTGCTCACCAGGGCGCCGGGGTAGCTTTTCGATTCGACGGACCGCAGGACCATCGCGGAGGTCTTGACGTGGGCGCCCCCGAACATACCGGGGGCTACAGGTGAAAGCGTGTGTTGCCAGGCGCGCCAGGCGGCCATATAGCGTTCCCTCGCGGCGTCGAAGCCGTCGAGCAGGCTGGCCCAGGCCTTGGAGGCGGCTTCGCGTTCGGTGGCGCCAAAGCCGAGCGCGATGACGATCTCCGACTCCAGTCCGGGGGACCCCGGCTGGCCGGGACCGCTACCAGGAGCGACGGCGAGGTCGATCTCCGCGGTCAGCGCAACGTGTCCCGCGTCCGCGCGTTTGTAGGCGCGCGAGAGGCGGCGGTGGGCCGCCAGGTCCAGCCAGCCGTCGGAGATGCCCGCGTACCCCACGGAGGCGGTGGCAAAGGGATGGGAGCACAGCAGCGCGATCGTCACGCCGGACTTCTGTACCAGGAGCAAGGGCATACCCTTGAAGACGCTCACGCGCGCACTATGTAGGGCGCTGTCCCCCCCGATAAAGGGGGACAGCAACAAGAACAGACGATAGGGGGATCCGTTCAGCGGAGCAAAACGGCTCTTTTGCAACAACACGTCCCGCAAGGGGTCCGTGACGACCTCCTTGGTCAAGCGGTACCTGTTTTCCAGACAGGTGTTGGTCAGGCGATAGGCGGGAACGCCTTCTTCGAGGGTAGACTGGTCTTGAAGCGTGTGTCGTTTTTCCTCAGAAAAAAAGGCGGCGCCATCCGTTACGATCCATTCCAGGTTATGGAGACAGGGATGGCCGGCGTCGGGATACGACACCTCGCTGACGATGCCGCGGGATAGGGTGAAAAGGACTTTTGAAGAGGGGGTAAGCGCTGATCCGAGACCCGAAAGGGGGACGTTCACCCGGTAGGGTGGCTTCCCGGGCATACCGGGTGCAAGTTCTCGAATAGGGTCAGTGGTCAAAGGCATACCGGATTTGCCAAGCCTGTCGGCCTGGTCCTACAAAAATATACAAAATTGCCTGACATACAATGACAACGGGAAGTTAATGCGCAAAATCGGCCGAATAATCGCCTAAGATACGTTCCATCGGCGGATTAAAGTAGCCAAAACGAAGGGCGGGAAACTCCTCCCGGATCAGGCCCAGCATCTGGCCCATCCCCAGGCATTCGCCGGTCTCCGCGACGCCCAGGCGTCCGAGGTACCAGTCGGGGTCGATGTTAAAGTTGCGCCACTGGATCATGCACAGGTCCGTGTCGATGATCAGGCGGCGGAGCGCTTCGTATTCGGCTTCGCTGTCCGTCATCCCCGGAAAAACGAAATAGTTGATCGAGGTCCAGCCCCCGAAAGAGCGCACGACCTTGAGGCTTTCCACGATGTCCTCAAAGACGTAGTTGTTGGGCCGGTAATAGGGCGTGTATATCTCGGACCGCGCGGAGTTGGTGCTCACCCGGATGCTGTTCAGTCCGGCTTCGCAAAGGGCGCGGACCGCGTCCGGCTTGGAGCCGTTGGTGTTGATGTTGATGCTTCCCTTGGGGGTATGCCGGCGGATCTCGCGGATCGAGTCGCGGATGGTCTCCCACATCAGCAGCGGCTCGCCCTCGCAACCCTGGCCAAAGCTGACGATGGGGTAGGGGGCGGTCTCCAGGTGGGGCACGGTATATTCGACGATCTCTTCCGCGGTGGGCTTGAAGGTGAGGCGGTCCTGGGTGGAGGTGATCTGCTCGTCCTCGGGCTGGAAAGAGATACAGCCGATGCAGTTGGCGTTACAGGCGGGGGAAGACGGGATCGGACACTCCCAGCGGCCGATGAAATAGTTCCGGGCGGCGGGGCAGTGGTAGGTCAGCGCGCAGTTTTCCGCCAGGTGACGCACGAGGCGGTTGTGCGGATAGGCCTTCAGGAAGGTCGCGACGCCGGACTCGACTTTGGTCTCGTCAAAACCCGCGCTTTCCTGCCGGATGTCTGATTCGATGCGGACGGCGGGTACGTAGAATCCATCGTCGTACCAGCCCGCCGCGGTATAACAAAAGAGCGGGAGGGTGGGGGCTTCGGGTAACGTTTCGTAGGCGGCCAGGAAAAGACCGGTGTGCGCGGGGGGGATAAAGGCTGCTACGGCCCAACCCAATTCGCACAGCCGCATATCCCCGGTTTCCACGTCGATCCCGATCGCGCGGCGACCGGGGAGCTCGTACATCGAACCCCCTTCCGGCAGGGGTATCCATTCCTCGGTCGGGACGGGGTAAACGTCCCAACCGCTCCTTCCTACTGCATATAGGGAAGTATCCTCAAATATATTGCCCTGCCCGTCAGAGTATAACAGGAAGGGCGACGACGTAATGGGCATTTAAGACGGGGTATTTTGTTTCAACATCAAAGAGCAAAATTCGTTTATTTCCACGATTTCCGCGTCCAGCATCAGCTGGGTGACCTCGAACTGGAGGTAGCGGTTGCCCTTCAGGATAATCGTAAAGAAGTCCGGCCGGAGGGCCACGCCCTCCATCTGGCTCCAGGTGAACCAGCGGGGGCCGCCGGGGCGTGGGATACCCACCCCCTTGTCGGTGATGCTCACGAAGATGGGCTCGAACAGGGTGCGCTCGGTCCACGCCATGAAGGCAAACGCCAGCGACCAGCAGAGCAGGATGACGCCGTGGAAATAGGACGCCTTGTGCCAGAAGACGAACGACGCCAGCAGGACGAACAACCCGGACTCCAGCCAGCGCATGTTTCGGCTGGAAGAGGCATAGTCCTTTTCGTTGGGGAAGATGCGCCGCCCGAAAAGGGCGAAAACGGCGATCCAAAGACCGGTCAGGATCACCCCCGCCCACCAGGCGATGCTGTCGGAGCGGAACCCCTTCAGGATCGAAGCGCTGTAAAAGATGAAAACGCAACCCGCGAAAAAGTGCAGCGGTCCCAGGGTCCTTTTCCGGCGCTCAACGTCTGGTAACATCACGGCAATCCTGTATGCTTGCATAGGCTTTTGTTATGCCCCCCCTTTAGGGGTATTTGATCGGATCAGCAGGTAACTCAATTTCAGCAGCTGGCGCGCCCCCACGTTGGCGTCCCAATCGGTTGTCCCCGTCCCGACCTCCACGAGGTCGAAGCCGATGATCGACCGGCCGCTTTCCAATATCATACGACAAAGGTAATCCACCTGCGTGGTCCCCAAGCCTCCCGGAACGGGTGTACCCGTATTGGGGCACAACTTGGGGTCGAGCCCGTCGATGTCGAAACTAATGTAAACCTTATCCGGCAACTTGGACACGATCTCGTCGGTGATCGACTTCCAGGTCTCCCCCTCGATCTGTCGCCTCCCGATTTCCCGGTCGAGGTACGTAATGACCCGGTGACCGCTCCCGCAAACGTAGGCCCATTCGTCCTCGCTGTAATCCCGTATGCCCACCTGCACCAGCCGCGTCACCGCCGGCACGTCCAAGAGCACGTTGTACATGACCGACGCGTGGGAGTGGATAAACTGGGTGTAGGCCTTCCGAAGGTCGCAGTGCGCGTCGATCTGTAAGATGCCAAAGGAGCCATGCCGCTCCCCCAGCGCCCGGACGTATCCCAGGATCGTGCTGTGGTCGCCGCCCAGCAACCCTACCAGTTTCCCCCGCCCCAGGAGGGTCGAAGTTTGATCATAGACCCATTGGTTCAAAAAAGCGCTGCCCTCGTTTACCTCCCGGAGCGTTTTGGACATGAACTTGTTGGCCTCCACTGCCTCCCCTTCCGATATGTATTGTATATACAGCTCGGCTTCCTTGCGGAGGTAGTCGTTTTTCATCAGGATCCTTTTGTCCGGCGGCCGCATATGGATGCCCTGTTTCCAGGCTTCGGGCGCTTCGGGGTCGAACAGCTCCACCTGGAGCGAGGCCTGGAAGATATGGTCCGCCACCCGCGCAGTACCGGCGTGGTAGCTGACGGTTACCTCCCAGGGCACCGGGAGGATGACAAGCCGCGCGTCCTCCTCCGAGAACGGCAGGCCGAAGATGTTCTGCTTAGGGTTGCTGATACCGCTCGGGTCGAAGTGAGACAGGTCGGTCATGGGATGCAAATTAATAAAAAAGGGTGCCGTATCGCCTCGGTGCGCTAACTTTGCCCTCCATGAAGAAAGTCCATCTCCTCCTGCTCATCGTCATCGCGGCTGCCATCGGCCTGCTGATCAGCATGACGGGAGACCTGTCCACCTACGACACCCTGGCTTCCGCCCGTCAGAAGCCGGGCAAGTTCGTCCATGTGATCGCCAAGCTGGACAAGGGGCAACCCATCGTATACGACGCCGTGAAAGACCCTAACTACCTGAGCTTCTATGTAGTAGATTCCCTGGGGACCGAGACGAAGGTGATCTACCACAACCCCAAGCCCGCCGACCTGGAGTCTTCCGACCGGCTGGTGATCAAGGGGAGCATGCAGGGGCAGGTGTTCGATTGCAAGGACATCCTGCTCAAATGCCCGTCCAAATACAAGGACGACAAGGGCCAGGTGCAGAAACAACTCAACGCAAAATCATAGAAGGGGCTTCCCATGCAATTCATAGGTGAACATCTGTTGCCCGGGGAACTGGGTCATTTTTGTGCGATCCTCAGTTTCGCGGCGTCGCTGGTGGCGATGATCGCTTTTGCAAAGGCCGCGGGCGCGGAAGGCAGCGTCAGCGGCGCCGGCGCAGCCGGCGCCAAAGCGGGGGCCCTCGACGCACGCGCCAGCTGGCTGAGGCTCGCCCGCGCCGCCTTTTTCGTGGACATCGCGGCGGTCCTGGTGGTCGTAGTCACGCTGTTCCTTATCCTCACCAACCATTTCTACGAATATTTCTACGCCTGGAGCCACTCCAGCAACGAGATGCAAACGCGTTACCTCTTTGCCGGCTTCTGGGAAAGCTCCGAGGGCAGCTTCCTGCTCTGGACGTTCTGGAACTGTGTCCTCGGCGTGGTACTGATGCGTACCGCGGGGAAGTGGGAGGCGCCGGTCATGTCGGTCCTCAGCTTTGCGCAGTTCTGCCTGGCGTCGATGATCGTCGGGGTGTACTTCTACCAGGCCAAATTCGGGTCCAACCCCTTTATCCTGATGCGTCAGTTCGAGGCGGGGGCGCCGATCTTCGCCGACCCGAACTACCTGCAAAGCCCGACGATGCAGGACGGGCGCGGGCTCAATCCGCTACTGCAGAATTACTGGATGGTGATCCACCCGCCGATACTGTTCCTGGGTTTTGCCACGACCATCGTGCCGTTTGCGTATGCCGTATCCGCCCTGTGGAAAAGGGAATACGACGGTTGGATAAAACCCATGCTGCCCTGGGCGCTGTTCAGCGCCGCCATCCTGGGCACCGGGGTGATGCTGGGCGCGGCCTGGGCATACGAGTCCCTGACGTTTGGAGGCTTCTGGGCCTGGGACCCCGTGGAAAATGCCTCGATGGTCCCCTGGCTGGTCATGATCTGCGGGATACACACCGCGCTCGCCTATAAGCACAGCGGCCATTCTCTTCGGATCACGTTTTTCTTTTTTATACTGGCCTTCCTGCTGATCCTGTATTCCACGTTCCTGACGCGGAGCGGCATCCTGGGCGACACCTCGGTGCACTCCTTTACCGACCTGGGGATGAATACGCAGCTGTTGCTGTTCCTGGCGGTCTTCGTGTTACCGGCGCTGGCGCTCTTCGGGGTGCGGTACAAGGCGATCCCGTCCCTGAAACAGGAGGAGGCGCTGGATTCGCGGGAGTTCTGGCTGTTCGTGGGCGCGCTGATCCTTTTCCTGTCGTCCCTGTGGATCACCGGGCTCACCTCCATACCGGTGTACAACAAGGTCTTTGGTCAAAACGTCGCGCCGCCCGAAGACACCCTCTATGCCTATAACAAGATCATGATCCTGGTGGTTATCGTGATCGCCGTCCTGACGGGTCTTACGCAATACCTGAAATACAAAAAAACGGGCGGCCCGTTTTTCTACCGGAAGATGGCGGTCCCCGCCCTCATCGCCCTGGCGATCGCGGGTCTGGTCCTGGGTTTTGGTCATTTCGACTACCTGAAATACGGGGAAGGGTATCTGATCATGATCTACCTGGCGCTCGCCACGTCGATCTTCGCGGTCGTGGCCAACGCCGCCTATATCTGGGTGGGGCTGAAGGGCCGGATGAAAACGGCGGGCGCCTCCATCGCCCACGTGGGTTTTGGATTGATGCTGCTGGGTATACTGGTTTCGATGTCCAAGAAAAAGGTGATCTCCGAGAACACGTCCGGTATTTCCGTCCCGGGTATCACCGATGCCAAGGGTAAGCCCGACAACCCATTTGAAAACCTGACGCTCATCAAGGGCATGGACTTCCGTCTCAGCGACTACCGTGTAACCTTTACCGGCGATTCCGCCGGCGGGCCCAAGGACGGGAAGAAATACTACGCCCTCCATTTTACGCGGAACGACCCCAGGGAAGACTTCACGATCTATCCCGACGCCTTTATCAACCCGAAGGGGCAGGAGGGCATCCTGGCCAACCCCGCCAACAAAAAATACTGGAACCGGGATGTATTCGTCTACCTCACGTCGCTCCCCAGCCACGACATGACCGATGACACCTCTACCTACCGGGACCACTCGGTCAAACCGGGGGATACCTTGTTTTACAGCTCCGGCTTGATGATCCTCAACCGCATCGTGCTGGGCACCGGCGGGCGGGACGACGTCCCCGTAGCGCCCGGCGACACCGCCATTGCCGCCGACGTAACCGTCTGGGCAAAGGACAGTACGCTCCACAAGGCCCGTCCCGTGATGGTGCTCCATAACCGGCAGTTGTCGTATTTCCCGGATACAATGACGTCCCAGGGACTGATCCTGCGGGTTACCGGGGCGACCACCAAGGGCATCACCCTGGGGGTGCGCGAATCCAACGCCATCCTCGATTTCGTGACGGTCAAGGCCTACGTTTTCCCCTTTATCAACCTGCTGTGGCTAGGAACGGCGGTGATGGTGGTGGGGCTTTTCATGAGCGTGGCCCGCCGGTTGCGCGGGCGGTAGGCTGAGCGCCCTGACCAGGGAGTCTGTCCGGAACCGCAGCGTCGCCTCCATGGTCGAATCGCAGTCCATCCGGACGTCCTGGAGGACCACCTCCATTTTGCGCTCGTGGATGAGCCAGGCGTTGAGCTTTTGCTCCATGGTGACGGGGTGGCGGCAGGCGCTAGCGCTTATGACGATGGCCAGCGCGGCGAGCCGAGTCCGCGACATGCTTTGCGGAGTCCGCGACGTGCTTTGCCAGCGAATCGGCCAGATGGTGCTCCGCCAGGATTGAATCCTCGATAACTTTCCACCGTGCGGTGAGCGCGCTATCGCAATTCCGGCTGATCCGGGTGTAGGCGCTGTCGATTTTGCGTTCATAGATGGAATCCAGCTTGTTTTCATAACGTATCTCTTCCCGGTTGCGCGCGGCGGGCCCGTTGCATCCGTTAAATAACAAAAAATTAAGAAAAAACGCTCCGGAAAGCAGGGTTACTTTTAGCATTTTATAAAATCAATAGTAGGTACGGTTTTGCTATATTTACAGTCGCATCCATGGTGCCTTGTCCTCAAAAATACAGCATCCTCTCCAACCTTAGTACCCAGGGGTTGATAGTCGCACTTTTGGTCGGCTTCCTACCCGTCGTAGGCCATGCTCAGGACACGAGCGGCGTTACCCTGTACCGTAAGGCAGCCCCCGTTCAGCTCGGGAGGAACGACACCATCATCACCGGGGCCATCCTGTACGAAGGCGATACCATTCCCTACCGGGCATTGGCCGATATCTACGTCTGGGGCGGCACGCCCGCTCAGTACGCACGAATGATGGAAAAGTGGAACCGGCTCCGGAACGCCGTCTATGTCACGTACCCCTACGCCGTGGCCGCCGGCCGCGTGATCAACGACATAAACGCCCACCTGGCCTTCATGTCCGACGAAAAGGAGCGCAAGGCCTACATCAAGTCCCGCGAAAAGGACCTCCGCGCCCAATTCTCCAACCAGCTGGAACAGATGTCCATCTACCAAGGCAAGATCCTGATGAAGCTCATCAACCGCCAGACCGGCAACAACTGCTACGAGATCATCAAGGAATACAAGGGCGGTTTTAACGCGCGCCTCTACCAAACCGTCGCCTTCTTCTTCGGTTCCTCACTCAAACAGCCATACGACGCCGCCGGTGAGGATCAACCCATCGAGAGCGTCGTACAGGAAATCAACCGCATGTACTCGCGGCGCTAAGCGGGCCGCGGGGCCGCGGACCGAGGCCACACGGCCTCGCGGGCCAACATTTCACAAAAGGGATCTTTACTGGATATACGCCTGCGGATTGGCTATACTCGTGCCGCTTCGGATCAGGACGAACCGGAACTGACAGTGCTGGATGTTACTCAGGGCGGTGAGATTCTGGTTATCCGTAGTATAGACAATATCCGCGTCGCCCGTGGAAAATTCGCACGACCAGGCGTCCGTAATCAACGTGGGGACCGGGTAAAAATAATACTGCAACACAATGGGTAGCTGCCCGATTTTGCCGGCGGGCCATGGGCCCTCGTTGGTCGTATAGCCGGCTAGATTGCCGAAGGCGAAAACCCCGCCCGTATTGACGATGGAGCTGTCCAGGGCCTGGATGTGGTAATTGGTTTGGACGATGAACAGATTGATGGGTTCCTCCTGCGCGCTCGGGTCGCTCATGGGCACCCAGGCCGTATACAGGACATTGGGCGGACTTTCCAGGGAAACGCCAACCCCCCAGCCGCTCGCGAGCTTCGGCCCCCAAAGATCATGGGTGGTGGTATCCAGGTAAAAGTCCCCGACGATCCCCAGGCTCGAACCGGGCGCTCCCGAGCCGCTGTAAATTTTCGTGCCGGGTGCCCCCGTAGCGCCGGGTGCCCCCATAGCGCCGGTGGCTCCAGTAGCGCCGGTGGCCCCCGTAGCCCCCGCGGCCCCTGTCGCCCCCGTAGCGCCGGTGGCCCCGGTATCTCCCTGACCGCCTTTCAGGGAATAACCCGTCCCCCACCCGTCGGCCGTCTTTGGCCCATAGAGGCCCAAATTCTGGACATCCAGGTAGAAGTCCCCCACGTTCCCGATGGTGGCGGATGGCGCGCCGCTACCGCTGTAAATAACGGTTCCGTTAGCGCCGGCGGGTCCCACGACACCGGGCACGCCAGGAGCGCCCTGCGGGCCCGTTTTGGTGCAGCCCAGCGCCAGCGAGACCGCGAGGCAGAGCAGAGTAAATCGTTTCATACGCCAAATCTAACCAGCTGCATTCCGTTCACAGGGCCAATGGTTGTGAACGACGGGAATATGGGTGTTAACGGCGTCCAAATGGGGGCGACGCCGTGGCGGGGCCACCGAAAAAATGGTATATTCGCGGCCTTCAAACCACGGTATGAAATTAGACGTTCTCGCTATCGGCGTTCACCCGGATGATGTGGAGCTTTGCGCTTCCGGCACCCTCATGATGGAGAAGCTGAAGGGCAAAAAGGTGGGCGTTGTCGACCTCACCCGGGGGGAATTAGGGACGCGGGGGACGGCGGAGCTGAGGATGATCGAATCCGCAAAGGCGGCAAAGATCCTCGACCTGGACGTTCGAGAGAACCTGGGGATGGCGGATGGGTTCTTTAAGATCGATGAAGAGCACCAGCGCAAAGTGATCCGGGCGCTGAGGAAATACCGGCCCGAGGTCGTGCTGACCAATCCGCTGGAGGACCGCCATCCGGACCATGGGCGCGCGGGGAAGCTGGTGGCGGAATCGTGTTTCCTGAGCGGGCTCCGCAAAATCGAGACCCTCGACGACGACGGGCGGCCGCAAGAGCAATGGAGACCCAAGTATGTTTTCCATTTCGTACAGGACCGCTATTACACGCCGTCTTTCGTGTACGACATCAGTCCCGTTTTCGACCGCAAGATCGAAGCAATCCAGGCGTACTCGTCACAGTTCTTTTCCACGGAGTACAAGGAGAACGAGCCGCAGACGTACATCTCCACGCCCGGATTCCTGAACTCGATCACCGGGAGGCTGCAGATGTTTGGGAAAATGATCGGCGTGGCGTACGCGGAAGGGTTTATATCGGAAAAGATGCTTGGGGTGGACAGCCTCGACGCCTTTGTCCGGCGGGACACGTGAACCGTCCCTGTTTTCGCCGCGGCAGCGGCGCGTAATCGTGAAAGTGAAACAATAGATATATGGCAAAAGTTACCGTAGGCCTCGTGCAGATGTCCTGCACCGCCGACAAGGTGGAAAATCTGAAAAAAGCGGAGCAAAAGGTCCGCGAAGCCGCCCGAAAGGGGGCGCAGATCGTCTGTCTGCAAGAGCTGTTCACGTCGCTCTATTTTTGTGACGTGGAGGACTACGACAACTTCAAATTGGCGGAGCCCATCCCCGGTCCGTCGACCGACGCCCTCGGCAAGGCCGCGGCGGAAGAAGGCGTGGTGGTCATCGCCTCGTTGTTCGAGGCCCGCGCTAAGGGGATCTACCACAACACGACCGCGGTCATCGACGCGGACGGTACTTACCTCGGTAAATACCGGAAGATGCACATCCCCGACGACCCCGCCTACTACGAAAAGTTTTACTTCACCCCCGGCGACCTCGGCTATAAGGTTTGGAAGACCCGGTTCGGCACGCTGGGCGTGTTGATCTGCTGGGACCAATGGTACCCCGAAGCCGCGCGGATCACCGCGCTCATGGGGGCGGAAATCCTCTTTTATCCCACCGCCATCGGCTGGGCCACGTCGCAGGACGAGGCCACCAACAACGAGCAGTACAGCGCCTGGCAGACGATCCAGCGGAGTCATGCCGTGGCCAACGGCGTGCACGTCGTCAGCGTGAACCGCGTGGGTTTTGAACAGGACGGCGCGATGAAATTCTGGGGCGGGTCCTTCGTGTCCAACCCCTTTGGCTCCATCCTTTACCAGGCCTCCCACGACAAGGAAGAAACCGCCATCGTCACCATCGACACCGCCGAGACGGACCGCTACCGCACCCACTGGCCGTTCTTGCGCGACCGGCGGATCGATTCCTATGCCCCCATCGAAAAACGATACATCGACTGAGCCATGGGTATCATACAGTTCAAACCGAAGGTGCCCCAGGACGATATATTCGCCCATGCGTTGAATGAAGGCGGCCTCGACTCCACGCCGCGCGAGCAAGGCTACTACTTCCCCGCGGAATTCGCGCCCCATCGCGCCACCTGGCTGAGCTGGCCGCACAAGGAGGCGTCGTGGCCTGGCAAGATACAGACGATCTATCCGCGATACGCGGAGTTCGTCAAATACCTTTCGCGAAGCGAAGAGGTGTGTATAAACGTCAACGACGCCGCGACCCGGGCCGCCGCGACAGATCATCTTGCCAAGGCTGGCGCCGATCTTGCACACGTACACTTCTTCCTGCATCCCACCAACGACGCCTGGTGCCGCGACCATGGCCCCGCCTTCCTGGTCAACCGCGATCCCGCGAAGGGCAAGGCAATCGTCGATTGGGGCTACAACGCCTGGGGAAATAAATACCCCCCCTTCGACCTCGACGACGTCATCCCGACGCTCGTTGGCCGTGAATTGGGTCTCCCGGTATTCTACCCCGGCATCGTCATGGAAGGCGGCTCCGTCGAATTCAACGGCGCGGGAACCGTCCTGACCTCGACCTGCTGTCTCCTCCACGAAAACCGCAACCCGCACCTCGACCAGGCCGCCATCGAAGGCTATCTCCGCGACTATTACGGCGCCGAACAGGTCCTTTGGGTCTCCGAGGGCATCGTCGGCGACGACACCGACGGGCACATCGACGACACTGTGCGTTTCGTGAACGAAGACACCGTGTTGACCGTCGTGGAGGAAAACCCGTCGGACGAGAACTATGGACTCCTCCAGGCCAACCTCCGCGAGCTAAAAGCCATGCGTCTGTCGAGCGGCAAACCCCTCAACGTCATCGAGCTCCCCATGCCTGCGCCGGTTGTCTACGAGGACATGCGCCTCCCCGCCTCCTACGCCAACTTCTACATCGCCAACAAATACGTCATCGTCCCCACCTACCGCTGCGCCGCCGACGACCGCGCGCTCCGGATCATCCAGGAGTGCTTCCCTTCCCGGGAGGCCGTGGGGATCGATTCGACCGATATTATCTGGGGTTTGGGGAGCTTTCACTGCCTCAGTCAGCAGGAACCGGAATAACATACTAACAAATGTAAGTGCAAATCCCTATTTTAGCGTTTCAACCACAAATTGCGACGCTATATGTTATTTGAACTCTCAGAAGAGCATTTGATGATCCAAAAGGCCGCCAGGGACTTCGCGCAGCAGGAATGCCTGCCGGGGGTGATCGAGCGGGACGAGAAGGCACAATTTCCAAAGGAACAGGTCCGCAAGCTCGGGGAGCTTGGATTTATGGGGATGATGGTCGACCCGGCGTACGGCGGGTCGGGGATGGATACCATCAGCTATGTGCTGGCCATGGAAGAGATTTCCAAGGTGGAGGCGAGCGTGAGCGTTTGCATGTCGGTGAACAACAGCCTGGTGTGCTGGGGGCTCGAAAAGTATGGGACGGAGGAGCAAAAGCAACAGTACCTCACCCGGCTGGCCAGTGGGGAGGTCATCGGCGCGTTCCTGTTGAGCGAGCCGGAGGCGGGGAGCGACGCGACGTCCCAGCGTACGGTGGCCGAGGATATGGGTGATCATTACCTGGTGAGCGGTACCAAGAACTGGATCACGAACGGTTCTACGGCCGACATATACCTGGTGATGGCACAGACGCACAAAGACAAGGGGAGCCATGGCATCAATGCCCTGATAGTGGAACGGTCGTGGCCTGGCGTCACGGTGGCCGCAAAAGAAAATAAGATGGGTATCCGCGCCAGCGATACCTGTTCTATACTATTTACAGACGTTCGTGTTCCGAAGGAAAACCGGATCGGAGCGGATGGGTTCGGGTTTACTTTTGCCATGAAAACACTCGCCGGTGGGCGCATCGGCATCGCCAGCCAGGCGTTGGGGATCGCCAGCGGCGCCTACGAACGCGCGCTCGCCTATGCCAGGGAACGCAAGGCGTTTGGCACCGAAATCATGAACCACCAGGCCATCGCTTTTAAGCTGGCGGATATGGCCACGCGTATAGAAGCCGCGCGCCTGCTGATTTTCAAGGCAGCCTGGCAAAAGGACAACGGCCAGGACTATACGGCCTCGTCTTCGATGGCCAAGGTCTTTGCGTCCGAAACCGCCATGTGGGTGACAACCGAGGCCGTACAAATCCACGGGGGCTACGGCTATGTCAGGGAATACCACGTCGAGCGGATGATGCGCGACGCCAAAATCACCCAGATATATGAAGGTACGAGCGAGGTACAGCGAATCGTTATCAGCCGTTCCATCTTAAAATAAGGATGCCTGATCCTTTTGCCGTCTCATATTTATTACCTAGGTTTAAGCCTTATCTCTCTACAGCCATTTACCTACGACCCGATTGTTCTGTGCCAGCCTGTTACGCAGGCTTAATGTATTAAATCGCTTGTGATGAATGAGACTTTGACCAAGGACAAGGTAGAAACGGGTACGGTTATTTTTTGGGACCCGGCCATCCGAAGGGCGTTGACGGAGCAATCGGCGCTGCAATGGATTTGTTCGGCCAAACCGGTGTTCGGCAGTATCTATGACCTTTGCCTGATCGCCAAGGTGTCGGAAGGCTGGTATATCACGGACAGGCCGCAGACGCCGGGAGCGTTTGCGTATCCGGTCAACCTTCGTTTTGCGCAGCCCCCGGCCTTCCGGTTCGATTGTGCAGTGGAGACGATGAGCCCGCTGGAGAGCAGGCTGTTAAAACAAGTGCAACCCTTCCGCCAGAAATTGTGTTATACCCAGCGCGTCGAAATTCCCCGCGGCCACGCGGTGCTGAGCGGTCAAATCGTGTACGACGTATTCAAGAACGAGGTCCGTCAACCTACGGCGCACACCCCTTTTAGCATACCATTGAAGGAATGACTATGTTTGCGCCATGGTTCAACAAGAGGCGTATAACCGGCTCCGCGGAACGTTGCCCGCCGGCGTCACACTGGTGGCGGTTTCCAAGACAAAGCCCGTAGAGGATATACAAGCGTTGTATGACCTGGGTCACCGGGACTTCGGCGAAAACTACGTGCAGGAGCTCCTCGAAAAACAACGCCTGCTGCCGGGCGATATCCGCTGGCATTTTATTGGCCACCTGCAATCCAACAAGGTAAAGTTACTGGCGCCCTTCGTGCACCTGATCCACGGGGTAGACGGCTATTCCCTGTTGCGCGAGATCGACAAGCAGGGGATCAAGGCCGGCAGGCGCGTCGACTGCCTGTTGCAGATGCACATTGCCGTGGAAGAAACCAAATTCGGCCTGGACCGGGATGAGCTCGGGCCGTTGCTGGAGCGGATAGAAGCCGAGCCCCTCTCGCATGCGCACGTGCGCGGGTTGATGGGGATGGCCACCAACGGGTGCGATGGCATACAGCTCCGCGAGGAGTTTACGGGACTGGCGGAATTGTTTGCCATGGGCAAAGAACGCTTCCCGGACTGGGATACCCTTTCCATGGGCATGAGCGTCGATTACCTCGAAGCGGTGGAAAGCGGGTCTACCATGGTGCGGATAGGAAGCCTCCTATTTGGGACGCGCTAGCGCGCCGGGTGCATCTTAGCATAGTCGAACACCAACTGGCAAAAAGTCGCCACACCCACATCGAGGCGCGAGTCATCGATATAGAAATGGTCCGTATGATGCGGCGGCGCTTTGGCAGGGTCGGCGCCTACAGGCAGTCCTCCCAGGAAAAAGAACATCGCCGGCGCCTTTTGTCCATAGAACGAGAAGTCTTCCGCCATCATAAAACCCGACGGCGCCAGGTGTACGTGCTCGGCGCCGGCCGCCTTTTGGAGCGAGGGCAGCATCTGGGCCGTCAGCGCGGAGTCGTTATAGGTCACCAGGGTCTTGGTATCGATGGATACGTCCGCCTTGGCGCCGGAAGCCGAGGCGATAGCCGTGACCGTGCGGTTGAAGCGGTCGTGTACGTCCTTTTGCATGGCCGGGTCGAGGGTGCGCATCGTGCCGGTCAGGTCGGCCGTCCCGGGGATGATGTTCCAGCGGACGCCGCTTTGGATGGTTCCCACGCTGATGACCACCGGCGCCTTGGATATGTCTTCCTGCCGGCTGACGATGGTTTGCAGACCCTCGATGATCTGCGCGGCCACCACGACGGGGTCTATGCTGAGCCAGGGTTGGGAGCCGTGGGCGGACTTACCGGTGATGTGGATATTGAACTCGTCGGCGGAAGCCATGAATGATCCGGGTTTGTACACTATATCCCCGATAGGCAGGTTCGACTGTATGTGCAGGCCAAAGACCACGTCAACCTTGGGATTGTCCATCGCGCCCTGGCTGATCATGCGGGCGGCGCCCCCGGGCATGCCGGGCGGTGCGCCTTCTTCACAGGGCTGGAAGAAAAAGACCACGGTCCCCGCCAGCTTGTCGCGCATCCCTGCCAGTATCGTTGCCGCGCCCAGCAACATGGCCGTGTGGGCGTCGTGACCGCAGGCGTGCATGACGCCGACGGTCTGGCCGTTGTAGAGGGCCGTGTCGTGAGAGGCGAAGGGCACGTCCGTTTTTTCGGTCACCGGAAGCGCGTCCATATCCGCGCGGAGCGCGATGACCGGGCCGGGCTTCTTGCCATGCAGGATGGCCAGCACGCCGTGGCCGCCGACTTCCGTATGGATATCCATCCCCAGCTGCTGCAAATGGTCCACCACGAACGTGGCGGTGTTGACCTCCTGGTCGGACAGCTCCGGGTGCTGGTGGAGGTACCGTCTCCATTCGATCACCTTGGGCAGGAGTGCGGCCGCCTGGTCGTGTATCGACCGGGTGAGGTCCTGGGCGCCGGCCACGCAGGGCAGGGCGGTCATGAGGCAAAGCAGCAGTTTGGGACGCATATGTTTAGTCTTTTACGAATACATAAGGATCATACTCTACAAAATCGCTGGCCTTGATGGTGACGTTGCGGACCTTCCCGCCGACGATCGTAAACGGCGTGGGGAAAATACCGTAAGCGGGGTTGGAATAGGTCATCAGGAACTTGTCCGCGCCCATGTATTCCAACGTGGCGCTGAGGTCGGGGTGGTGCTCAAAGTGCACCAGCAGCCCCTTGGCGCCGGTGGTGATCCGGACCTTCCCATACAACGGGTTCGTATAGCTGCCGGTGAAGGCGCTGAGGGGTAGCGCCGGGCGGGCCCCCGTCCGTACCTGCGCCTTCCAGTCCGCCACTTGCCTGAGCCGCTCCGCCTTTTGCTGCTGCGACCCCGCCAGGAGCTGCCGGCTGCGGTTGACAAATGGCACGCCCAGGTAGGCGTCGAGGATCTGGTAGCGGAGTGCCTCGAAAAAGGACTGGTCGTCGTTGTTGGTCAGGATGGCGATGGCCAGGTGCTCTTCCGGCACGAAACAGGTATTGGTCACGAAGCCGAACGCGCCGCCGGTATGCCAGTATATCTGGCGCCCGGCATAGTCCCCCATAAAGACCCCCATGCCATACAGCATATAGTGCGTCGGGAGGATGGCGCTTTTGTTGCTGCGTACGATCGTCGCCGCCTGCCGGGTCTTCTGGATGACGCTCCAGCTGAAGACGGCCTGGCCGCCGGCCCGCCCGCTGTCGAGCTGCATCTGGAGCCATTTGGACAGGTCGCTGATACAGCTGACCAGGCTACCCGCCGGACCCTGGTTGTCGATATGGTCGAAGGGCAGCGCTACCGGTTCCCCGTAAACGCTGGTATAGGGGTGCGCTATATTGGGGTAAGCCGCCGCGCCCGTGGTGGACGTATGCGTATGCGTCATCCCGAGCTTGTCGAGGATGCGCTGCTGGATAAAGTCCTCCCAGGGATGCCCGGTGACCTTTTCCACCACTTCCCCCGCGGTGATAAAACACGAATTGCAGTAGCCATAGTCCTGGCGGAACTGCCCCGGCGGCTGGAGCAGGCGCATCTTGGCCGTGATGGCTTCCCGGCTCAGGTTGGAGTTCCAGAAAGAGAAGTCGCCCTGGAAGGTCTTGGTGCCGAGGTGGTGCGACAACAGGTCGCGTATGTCGATGAGCCGCGTAGCGCTCGAGTCGTACAAGCGGAAGCCGGGCAGGTACTGCGTGACCCTGTCGGTCAGGGACAGCTTCTTTTCCTCGTCCAGCTCCGATACGGCCGTGCCCGTAAACAATTTGGTGTTGGAGGCGATAAAGAACAGGGTGTTCTCGTCCACCGGCTCGTCCTTGCCCAGCACCCGGGTCCCATAGCCCTTCATAACGACGGGCTGGCCGTCCTTCAGGATCAATACCGCCATACCGGGTATCTGCCAATCCTGCATACCCTGCTGTATATACGCGTCCAGGCTGTCGGCGACAAACGATGGCGTCTGCGCGCCGGCCCATACGGGCGCGGCCATCAACAGACAGCAAAAAAGTCTTCTCATCATGTTTTAAATATAGGAAAAACGAATCGCTATACAAATGCGCTCGACCCGGTTATGGCCCTGCCCACGATCAGGGAGTTGATCTCCTTGGTGCCCTCGTAGCTGTAAATCGCCTCGGCGTCGGCCACGAAGCGCGCCACGTCGTACTGGAGCAGGATGCCGTTACCCCCCATGACCTCCCGGGCGCGGCTGACGATATCCCGGGTGCGCAGGGTGCAAAAAACCTTTGCCAGCGAAGCGTGCTCGTCGGTGAGCTTGCCCTCGTCCTGTAGCTGGGAAAGGCGGAAGACCATCGTCTGCATCGCCGTGAGGTTCGACAGCATTTCGACGAGGTGGTTCTGGATGAGCTGGAAGGACGCAATGGGCCGGCCGAACTGTTTCCGCTGGCGGGTATACGCCAGGGCGCTCTCGTAGGCGCCCCGGGCGCAGCCGACGGCCTCCCAGGCCACGCCCGCCCGGGTCATCCGGAGCACCTTGGAGGTGTCCTTGAAGCTATTCGCGTTCTGAAGGCGGTCGGACTCATGGACCATACAACTCCTCATGGTGATGAGACCGTTCTGGACGATGCGCAAAGCCATCTTGTCCTCGATCTTTTCCACATCGATGCCGGGCGTGTCCTTTTTGACCAGGAAGCCCTTGACCTGCCCGTCATCCAGGTCCCTGGCCCAGATGATGGTCACGTCCGCGAAGGTGGCGTTCCCGATCCACTTCTTCTGGCCGTTGAGCACCCATTGATCGCCCTGGCGTTTGGCCGTGGTCGTCAGCCCCCCCGCGGCGCCCGAGCCGACCTCCGGCTCGGTCAGACCGAAGGCGCCGATGGCCTGGAGCTTTTGCATCCGGGGCAGCCAGGTCTGTTTTTGCTCTTCAGAGCCCAGCAGGTAAATGGAGCCCATGGCCAGACCGCTCTGCACCCCAAAAAACGTGGCGATACTGGCATCCACCCTTGCCATCTCCATGGCCAGCACCCCCTCCATCAAAAACGGGAGGTGTGGGCATCCGTAGCCTTCGTAGGTTACCCCGCAAATATTCAATTCCGCCAGCCGGGGAATGATCTCGAAGGGAAATTCCCCTTTCTGCCAGTAGCGGTTGACCAAAGGCTTGACTTCGGTTTCCATGAATGACCGTACCTTTAGCTGGAGGGCGCGTTCGCTTTCCGTCAGGGTATGCCCCAGGTGATAGAAGTCTCCTTCGATGGGCGGTAGCTCCCTGGGTTTGTGCGACCCGCCCGTCAGCATCTTGGTGAGCGCCTGGAGCTGTTGATCGTCCATGTGCCCCACGGCCTTCATGACGGCGCCGAGGTCTACCTTGGACGCCAGGCGGCCGATCTGGTCTATGTCGACCTCCCTGAAGAGGTGGTAGGCTTGTCTGAGCTTTGCAAAAACGGATGCCATAGCGCGGATTTAAGGTAAAATTACGGTTTGACCCTAGTGCACAATGTATTAATTTTTCGCGCGATTCCCCTACTTTTGTTTTATCCCACTAATTTTGTAGACTATAATAAAAAACAACATCTCATGTCGTTGCACTTTGAAACACTCCAGCTTCACGCGGGTCAGGAGCCCGACTCCGCCACCAATGCCCGGGCCGTCGCCATCTACCAGACGACGTCTTATGTCTTCAACAGCTCGGAACACGCGGCCAACCTCTTTGGCCTGCGCGAGTTCGGTAACATCTACACCCGCATCATGAACCCCACCACCGACGTCTTCGAAAAGCGCATAGCCGCCCTGGAGGCGGGCGTGGGTGCGGTGGCGGTAGGGTCCGGCCAGGCCGCCCAGCACCTGGCGCTCCACAACCTGCTGCTGCCCGGTGACAACTTCGTGACGTCTTCCCACCTGTATGGGGGCACTTACAACCAGTTCAAAGTATCGTTTAAACGCATTGGGGTCGAGGCCCGCTTTGCCAACGTCGACGACCCCGCGAGTTTCGAACGGCTCATCGACGACAATACAAAGGCCCTCTACCTGGAGACCATCGGCAACCCGGGTTTCAGCATACCCGACTTCGAAAAGTTCGCCGCCATCGCCCGTAAACACGACATCCCGGTGGTCGTGGACAATACCTTCGGGGCCGCGGGTTATCTTTTCCGCCCCTTCGAGCACGGCGCGAACGTCGTCGTGGAATCCGCCACCAAGTGGATCGGCGGACACGGCACGAGCATAGGCGGGGTGATCGTAGATGGCGGGAACTTCAATTGGGGCAACGGGAAATTCCCGCAGTTCACCTCCCCCGACGACGCCTACCATGGGATGAAGTTCTGGGAAGTATTTGGCGCCGATAGTCAATTTGGCAACATCGCCTACATCATCCGGCTCCGGGTAACGGGTCTGCGGACCTGGGGACCCTCGGTCAGCCCCTTTAACTCGTTCCTTTTCCTGCAGGGGCTGGAAACGCTGTCGCTGCGTATGGAGCGCACCGTCCAGAACACCCAGGCCCTGGCCGAATGGCTGGAAAAGCATCCAAAGGTCGAAAGCGTCAACTACCCCGGGCTGCCTTCGAACAAATACTACGCCCTGGCCAAAAAGTATTTGCCCCGCGGCGCGGGTGGCGTGTTGTCGTTCAAGATAAAAGGGGGGAAGGAAGCCGGCGACGCCTTTGTAAACGCCTTACAGCTGGTGAGCCACCTGGCCAACGTGGGGGACGCCAAGACGCTGATCATCCACCCTGCCACGACCACCCACGAGCAGCTGACCGATGAGGAAAGGGCCGCGGCCGGCGTGGAGCCGGGCGTGTTGCGCGTGTCGCTCGGGATCGAGCACATCGATGACATCAAGGCGGACTTGTCGCAGGCGTTTGATAAGGTCTAGCCTTCGCGCCTCTGCGGGCGCCTAGTGCATCAGTTTCTTCGCCTCGATGTTGAGGCCGTCGATGACGGTTTGCTGCAACGTGGCGCTTTCCGGCCCCGACAAGAATTCAGCGATAGCCCTCGCCAGGTCCCTGGCGACGGCCTCGCCATTGAGGTAGCTGCCGATCTGGTTGATGACGTAGATATTTTGCTCCTTCAGGCTCTGTACGGCTTCCCAGGCTTTGGGCGCCACATAGATCTGCTGGCTTACGTTGTATTCGTATTCCCGCTTGATCGCCTCCACCAGCAATGCCTGGTATTCGCGCGCGCTCAGCCCATCGGTGGGCTGGCTGCCGATCAGCTGGCGGAGCCCGATGCGCTCGGCCAGGATGACCAGGCGCTCGTACGCCTGCAGCTGGAGCGGTAGGGTAGAGGGGCCGCCGGCGTTTTGTACCGGGGCCTTGGTTTCGATGCTGGGTCGGAAGATCAGGTAAGCGAGGGCTGCCAGGATGAGGAACCCCAGGATGATCAGCAGGACATAGACGTTGTCGGTGGACATAAAAAAGGCTCGGGTCTTTTTGTTTGACAGCAAAAATAGGGATTACTGATGCAACACCCGCACCTCGGTGCGGCGGTTGGCCTGATGTTGCGCGTCGGTACAGGGCACCCCGTTACTACAACCGTTGACCAGCTTGGTTTCCCCAAACCCGTGGGCCATCACCCGATCGGGGGCGATCCCGTGGTCCAGCAGGTATTTCCGGGCCGATTCCGCCCTTCTCCGGGAGAGGTCGAGGTTATAGGTATCGCTCCCCCGGGAGTCGGTAAACGCCGACAGGTCGATCGTTACACCCGGGAATTGCTTCATGTAGCCCACCAGGCCATCCAGGACCCCGGCGGCGTCCGGACGGATGCCGGCCTTGTTGAAGTCGTAATAGAGGCTGCGCAGGACGAAGATATCGCCCAGTTCGGGGTTCTTTTGCAGACAGATCTTCACATTCAGGGTGTCCTGGTCCTTACCCGTAAAGCTCGCGCCGCCGGGGGTATATCCCTTCTTGTACACGCTGTCGGTGTAGGGCGTGCCGTGCTCCACCGGCTGGGTGAAGGAGCCGTCGCCGCCCGTTATGGTGGTATAGCGCTGCCCGCTCCGTGTCTGGGTGACCACCACGGTGGCGTCCTGTAGGGGCTGGCCGGTCAGGCTGTCCGTTATGCGGGTGCGGAGGATCGGGTTTACCGTCGCTACCCTGGTCAGGTCACCGCCGTTGCCCACGCCGTTCAGCATGGCTCCGTGGCCGCCGGCCGTCAGCGGCGCGCCTTTGCCGGGGACGTAGACGTATTTGTAGATATCGTCGCTGCCCAGCCCGCCGGGTCGGTCCGAAGACAGGAAACCGGACAACGAATCCCTTGTCGTAAAATAAAAATCATCCCCGGCCGAGTTGATCGGGTAACCGAGGTTACGCACCGACGTCCAGACGGATTTCTCGCCGGTGGCCGCAAAGATGTCGTATCCCCCCATGCCCGCCAGCCCTTTGCTCGCGAAGTACAGGCGGCTGTCCACACCCATGTTGGCAAAGGCCTCGTTTTCTTCGGTGTTGATCGACGGTCCGCAATTCTCCGGGGCCGACCAGGAGCCGTCGCTCTGGCGTTCCACGTACCAGATGTCGGTTTTGCCAAAGCCCCCGGGCATGTTGCTGGTGAAATACAGTGTCCGGCCGTCCAGGCTCAGGGTGGCGTGTCCCACCGAATATTTGCCCGTGTTGTCGCTCATCAGCGAATGGGGCTGTCCCCAGTTGCCGCTGCTGTCCCGGGCGACCCAAAAGATTTCCAGGCGGCGGATGCCCCACTTCTTTTGTTTTTTGCCGGGCCCGTAGTATATCGTATCCCCGGGCTGGTCGAGCATTTCGGGGTTGGTTACGGTGAAATAGGCGGTGTCGCCCCTGGCGGTGAAGGATACCGGGCCGTCGTGGTAGGCGTTGCTGTTCATGACCGCGGAAAAGCCCTTGACGGGCCCTACGCCCTTGTCGCTACTATCGGCCACGTATATCTTCTGGAAGGGCCGTCCTGTCCGACGGAAAACCTGCCGTTCGAGCCGCCTGGCCTTGCCCAGGATCCTGGTGCGCAGGCTGTCCGAGGTGAATACGATCGAGCGGCCGCCATACCATTGGGCGCCCCAGTCTGAACCGGAAGAATTCAACGCGACCAGGTTGGTCACGGTGTAAGATACCGGGTGCGCCATCCACCAGACGGCGGAGTCGCAACCGGCGATCTTCATTGAAAACCTCTTTTGCAGACTGTCGGGCGCCTGCCGGTAGGCGGCCTTTGCCTCGTCGTACCGACCCATACCTTTGAGCGCATCCCCATAGTTTATCCAGTATTCTCCATCCATGGGGTGCTCGCTAGTAATCCGGTCATATAGTTTGGCCGCTTTGGACCATTCATTCTGTTGCAGATAGCACTCGGCTAGCCGGCTCTCGGCATTGGCCGGCTGGTGATGAAACGTCAGGACCTTCTCATACAACCTGGCCGCGCGCTGGTATTCCCTGCGGGCAAAGGCTTCCTCCGCCGACACGACGGTGGGATAGCTCTCCTGCGCGTGCGTCGTCAGGGCGCCGAGCAGGGTTATGGCTAGTATGAGAAGGTTTTTTTTCATGATCTTAGAAATAACGCGGACTGTCGTACTGGTTTGGCTTCCGTTTGCTAAACAGGATCCCCACCGACAGCTCGTGGGAGCCGGTTTGATAATTGGACAGACCGCTGGTCGTAAAGTCGTACGAGTACCCGATCCGCAGGTTGGGTGTGGCAAAGAACTCCACCATAAGGCTGGCGGCATCGGTGGCTTCCAGGTTCTGCTGGAGGTTGTGCTGCTGCCATAGCTTCATGGCCGAGCGGTACGAACCGCCTACCCAGACCAGCTCGTCGAGCAGGAACAACACGTTGAAGTCGGCGTTGGTCGGCCCCCGGAAGTCCTCCTTGAACAAGACAGACGGTTTCATCTTGACCTCGTCGCTGAGTTCTATCATACCGCCTACCGTCGCATAGAGGTGCGCGGACTGCAGGATGTCGGCATATTCCGACCCGTTCGCGTAGTACACGGTCCGGGTGGAGTTGATGGAAAAAAGGTTCAACAGCGACGCGCCCGCATAAAAGTGGTTCGTGTAGTAGTAGACGCCAAAGCTGGCGTCAGGCACTATCTTCGTCCGGACCTGCACCTGCGGTATCGTCGGGTCGTTGGGGTCGGTATACGTCAGCACGCTCCCGTTGAGGGAATACTGCGAGGCCACCCCCGCGAGGCCCAGGCACAACCGGTGCGGGTCGTCTTCGTCGTCGTTCAACGGGATGCGGTAGGCGTAGTCCCCGGTCAGCGAGTAGTTTTTCTGCGGCCCCAGCTGGTCGTAGAGCAACTGAACACCCAGCCCCATCCGGTCGTTTTCCTGGTCAGTAACCCCATCGAGGGAAAGCACGCCCGTTTTGGGCGCGCCCGGGAAACCGGCCCACTGGTCCCTGAAATTGGCGTTCAGGTAGGGCTGTCCCTTGTACCCGGCGTAGGCGGGGTTCAGGCTGAGGCCGTTGAACACATACTGGCTGAACTGTATGTCCTGTTGCGCCGTTGCTTTCTGCACCAGAGTTATCGCCAGCAGTAGGATTACGAGACGGGGGTTCATTTTTTTTCTATTTATGTAACAATTCGATCCAACCCTTGTAAGGCTGTTTGCCTTGGCGGGTGTTCAATAACAGTATATAGTAGTAGGTACCATCGTTGAGGTTGCTACCGTCCCAGTCGTTGTTATAGCTTTCCGAATGGTAGACCTCGTTGCCCCAGCGGTTATAGACCTTCAGCACCGAGCCGGGATACTTGTCGAGCCCCACGATCACGAACTTGTCGTTCTTGCCGTCACCGTTGGGGGTGAACACGTTCGGGATCACGATGTCGCCGCCGATGGTGAATACCGCGGTGCTGTGGTTGTTGCTCGTGTCCGGGTCGCTGGTCAGGGCCGTCGCCGTGGCGGTGTTTGTGATCGTCCCGAGGGCCTTGATGTCGACGTTGAAGGTCAGGATCATGTTCGCACCGGAATCGAGCGACGGGATGTGCCACTGGATGACCCTCGTCAGCGGATCGTAGGCCGCGTCCGGGCCCGTGCTGATGAAGTTGACGGGGTCACCCAGGCTGGCGCTCAGCGTATCCGTGACTACGACGTCCTTGCTGGCGTTCGGTCCGGCATTCCGCACCGTGAGTGCATAGGATACGGGCTGCTCGACGCTGTAGGGGCCGGGGCTGACCTGTTTGCTCACGCTTATGTCCGCCTGCGGGACCGCCACGCACACAGAGGTCACGACCTGCGCCGCGCTGGCTACCGACGTACAGCCGCTGTTGTTGGCCAACACCGTGTACGTGCCTTGCTGGGTAGCCGACAGTATACCGCTGGTCGCGCCGTTGATCGCCGTGCCGTCGAGATACCACTGGTAGCTCGTCGCTACGTTTGTCGTAGCCTGCAGGTCGATCGGGCTACCCGGACAGACATTAAATGCGCCCGGGGTGCTGATCACCGGTTGCGTCGGCACATCCAGGATGGTGACGGTAAAACTGACGCTCGCCGGACACCCGGTGCTGCCCGTGACGGTGTATGTCATCGTGACCGTGTTCGGATCGACGCTGGTAACCATCCCGTTGTTGCTGATGGTGGCCACCGTATTGTTGGCCGAGCTCCACACCCCACCCGCCGTCGCGTCATCGAGCTGGATCGAGCCGCCCATACAAACGTTTTGCTGGCCGGTGATCGGCGCTATCGCGGGTGTTCCGTCGGTAATGGTCACCGCGGCGCCCGGCGCGGAAGTACATCCGCTCGTATTGGTCATGGTCGCGGTATAGTCGCCCGCTTGTGTTGCGGTATAGGTGTTGCCTGTTGCGCTATTTATCGGTGTGCCGTTCAGGTACCATTGGTAGCTGCTGGCATTGGTCGCGCTGGCCGTCAGGATCACGTTACCGCCCGAGCAGAACGTCGTGGACGCCCCTGCGTTCAGGATCGGCGCCGCCGCCGGCGGGTTGACCGTCAGCGTGGTGGTGGCGTTGGCCGCACAGCTACCCGATACCGTATAAGTGATGGTCGTCGACCCGCTACCCACCGTCGTCACCTTGCCGGTGGCGTCGATGGTGGCGACCGCCAGGTTGCTGGACGCCCAGGCGCCGCCCGGTGTTGCGTCGGTCAGGGTAACCGTAGCCCCGGCGCAGACCGTTGTGTTACCCGTTATCGGCGCCACTGTCGACGTGGTATTGACGGTGACCGTCGTGGCCGGGCTCGTCGCGGTACAGCCCGTGGCGTTGCTTACCGTTACGGTGTAGTCGCCGGCCGCGGTTGCGGTGTATGTGTTGCTTGTTGCGCCACTGATAGCGGTACCGTTTTGGAACCACTGATAGCTGCCGGAGCCCGTTGCGGTCGTTAGGGTGACGCTGCCGCCGCTGCAGAAGGTCATGGCGCCGCCTGCCGTGATAGCCGGCGTGGCCGGTGCCGTGTTGACGGTAACCGTCGCGGCCGTGCTGGTGGCGGTACAGCCGGAGGCGTTGCCGATCTCTACGGTGTAGTCTCCGCCCGTGGTTGCCGTGGTGCTGTTGCCGGATGCGCCAGCGATGGCGGCGCCATTCAGGAACCACTGGTAGCTGCCGGCGCCCGTTGCGGTCGTTAGGGTGACGCTGCCACCTGCACAGAAGGTCGTGGCGCTACCGGCAGTGATTGTCGGCGTAGCCGGCAGTGCGTTGACGGAGACGGTCGTAGCCGCGCTAGTCGCCGTACAGCCGGAGGTGTTGCTGGTGGTGACGGTGTAGTCGCCGGCTGCCGAGGCAGTATATGTATTGGCGGTTGCGCCGCTGATGGCGGTGCCATTGAGATTCCATTGGTAGCTGCCGGAGCCCGTTGCGGTCGTTAGGGTGACGCTGCCACCTGCACAGAAGGTCGTGGCGCTACCGGCAGTAATTGTCGGCGTAGCCGGCAGCGCGTTGACGGTGACGGTTGTTGCCGCGCTTGTTGCTGTACAGCCGGAGGTGTTGCTGGTGGTGACGGTGTAGTCGCCAGCTGCCGAAGCAGTATAAGTATTGGCGGTTGCGCCGCTGATGGCGGTGCCATTGAGATTCCATTGGTAGCTGCCGGCGCCGGTTGCGGTCGTTAGGGTGACGCTGCCACCTGCACAGAAGGTCGTGGCGCTACCTGCGGTGATTGTCGGCGTAGCCGGCAGCGCGTTGACGGTGACGGTCGTAGCCGCGCTTGTTGCTGTACAGCCCGAGGCGTTGCTGGTGGTGACGGTGTAGTCGCCAGCTGCCGAAGCAGTATAAGTATTGGCGGTTGCGCCGCTGATGGCGGTGCCATTCAAGAACCACTGGTAGCTATTGGCGCCAATGGTAGTGCTCAATATTACGCTGCCACCTGCACAGAAGGTCGTGGCGCTACCGGCAGTGATTGTCGGCGTAGCCGGCAGCGCGTTGACGGTGACGGTCGTAGCCACGCTAGTCGCCGTACAGCCGGAGGTGTTGCTGGTGGTGACGGTGTAGTCGCCGGCCGCCGAGGCAGTATAAGTATTGGCGGTTGCGCCGCTGATAGCGGTGCCATTCAGGAACCACTGGTAGCTATTGGCGCCAGTGGTAGTGCTCAATACTACGCTGCCACCTGCACAGAAGGCCGTGGCGCTACCGGCAGTGATCGTTGGCGTAACCGGCAGCGCGTTGATGGTGACGGTTGTTGCCGCGCTTGTTGCTATACAGCCAGAGGCGTTGCTGGTGGTGACGGTGTAGTCGCCAGCTGCCGAGGCAGTATAAGTGTTTCCGGTCGCACCAGGTATAACAGTACCGTTCAGGTTCCATTGGTAGCTGGATGCGCCGGTTGCGGTGCTCAGGGTAACACTACCGCCGGCGCAGAAGGTGGTGGGCCCACCTGCGGTAATCGTCGGTGTAACCGGCAACGCGTTGATGGTGACGGTTGTTGCCGCGCTTGTTGCTGTACAGCCCGAGGCGTTGCTGGTGGTGACGGTGTAGTCGCCAGCTGCCGAGGCATTATATGTGTTGCCGGTCGCACCCGAGATAGCGGTCCCGTTCAGGTTCCACTGGTAGCTGGATGCGCCGGTTGCGGTGCTCAGGGTAACACTACCGCCGGAGCAGAAGGTGGTGGGCGCACCTGCCGTAATCGTCGGCGTAGCCGGTAGTGTATTGACGGCGACGGTTATTGCCGTGCTTGTTGCTGTGCAGCCCGATGCGTTGCTGGTGGTGATGGTGTAGTCGCCAGCTGCCGGGGCAGCATATGTGTTGCTGGTCGCACCAGAGATCGCGGTGCCATTAAGATACCACTGGTAGCCACTGGCGGCGGTCGCTGTACTTAATGCTACGATGCCGCCGGCGCAGAATGTAGTGGAGCTGCTTGCGGCGATGGCAGGTGTAGTCGGCAGGGCATTTACTGTCACGGTTGTTGCTGAGCTCGTTGCCATACAGCCGGAGGCGTTGCTGATGGTGACGGAGTAGTCGCCAGCCGCCGAGGCAGTATACGTGTTTCCGGTCGCACCAGGTATAACAGTACCGTTCAGGTTCCATTGGTAGCTGGATGCGCCGGTTGCGGTGCTCAGGGTAACACTACCGCCTGCGCAGAAAGTCGTGGCGCTACCTGCAGTGATTGTCGGCGTAGCCGGCAGCGCGTTGACGGTGACGGTTGTAGCCGCGCTTGTAGCCATACAGCCCGAGGCATTGCCGATGGTGACGGTGTAGTCGCCAGCCGCTGAGGCAGCGTATGTGTTGCTGGTCGCACCAGAGATAGCAGTACCGTTCAGGTTCCATTGGTAGCTGGATGCGCCGGTTGCGGTGCTCAGGGTAACACTACCACCTATACAGAAGGTAGTGGAGCTTCCTGCAGTGATGGTCGGCGTAGCCGGCAAGGCGTTGACGGTGACCGTCGTAGCCGTGCTCGTAGCCGTACAGCCGGAGGCGTTGCTCACGGTGACGGAGTAGTCGCCAGAGGCAGTCGCATTGTAAGTGTTGCTGGTCGCGCCACTGATGGGGGTACCGTTCAGGAGCCATTGGTAGCCGCTGGCGCCCGTTGCGGTGCTGAGCATTACGCTGCCGCCTGCACAGAAGGTAGTAGTGCTACCTGGGGTGATGGTTGGTGTAGTCGGCAGGGCATTGACGATGAGAGTGGTAGCCGTGCTGGTAGCAGTACAGCCGAAGGCATTGCTTATGGTGACGGAGTAGTCGCCAGCGGTGGTCGCATTATACGTATTGCTGGTCGCGCCACTGATGGCGGTGCCGTTCAGGTTCCACTGGTAGCTGCTAGCGCCAGTTGCGGCGCTTAATACGACACTGCCACCAGAACAGAAGGTAGTTGAGCTACCGGCAGTGATCGACGGTTCGGTCGGTAGTGTGTTGACGGTGACGGTCGTGACCGTGCTGGTAGCAGTACAGCCG
>NZ_DATJIY010000125.1:0-65229 GCF_035492835.1 Dinghuibacter sp. | reverse complement strand
AAGAGGCATCCCACCCCTCGTCATGCGCCTACGCGCTTAGGGCGGCGGGCGCGGCGGGTCTGGTCAGCGGGTCCATTGGTTGTTGACGAGGCGCCATATTTTCAGCGGGTTGCTGTCGCGGAGGGCGTCGGGGAGGAGGTGTTCGGGGAATTGTTGGAAGCAGAGGGGGCGCATGAAGCGGCGGATACCGTCTTCGCCGACGGAGGTGAAGCGGCTGTCGGTGGTGGCGGGGTAGGGGCCGCCGTGCTGCATGGCGGGGGATACTTCCACGCCGGTGGGGATGCCATTGAAAATGAAGCGGCCGCAGTGTTGCTCGAGGGCTTCGACGAGGGCGGGGTTTTCGCGGTAGTCGGTTTCGCTGCCGATGAAGGTGGTGGTTAATTGGCCCTCCATTTTACCAGCGATAGCCAGCATCTCCGCGGCGTCGGCGCACTCGATCAAGAGTGAATACGGGCCGAATACTTCCTTATATAATTGTGGGTTGGCCAAAAAGGTCGCGCCGGTTGTGCGTGCCAGGGTGGCGAGGCCTTCGGGGCCGCCGGTCCCGTGGGCGACGAGGGTGACGCCCTTCTGGGACAGCGCGGTGGCGCGGTTGTCGGCGTAGGCTTTGGCGATGCCGGGGTGGAGCATGGTGGCGGAGGGGACCTTGGCGATGGCGGCGGCGAGTTCCGAAACAAATGTGTCCAGGTGCGGGCCGGCGATGCCGATCAGCAGACCGGGGTTGGTGCAGAACTGGCCGACGCCCAGGGTGATCGAGCCGGCGTAGGCGGCGGCTACCGCGGGGGCGGCTTCGGCCAGCCGGCCGGGCAGGAGGTAGACGGGGTTGACGCTGCCCATTTCGGAGAAGACGGGGATGGGGTCGGGGCGTCCGGCCGCCAGGTCGAAAAGGGCTTTGCCACCGGTGGTGGAACCGGTAAAACCGACGGCCTTGACGGCGGGGTGGAGGACGAGGGCCTTGCCCACTTCAAAGGCGGCGCCGTGTATGTGTGAAAATACGCCCTCGGGCATGCCGGCGGCGGCTGCTGCTTTTGAGACGATCCCGGCCACGCGCTCCGAGGTGGCGGCGTGTGCGGGGTGCGCCTTGACGATCGCGGGGCAACCCGCGGCCAGCGCGCAGGCGGTGTCCCCGCCCGCCGTTGAATAGGCAAACGGGAAATTACTCGAACCAAAGACGGCCACCGGTCCCAGGGGCACCATCATCTTCCGGATGTCGACCCGGGGCGCGGGTTTGCGATCGGGCAGGGCGGTGTCTATGCGGCAGTCCAAAGGATGACCGGCCAGGGCGGCGTCGGCATAGCTGCGGAGCTGCCAGCAGGTCCGGTTCACTTCACCCGTGAGCCGGTCGATACCCAGGTGGGTCTCTTCCGCGGCCAGGGCGGCCAAGCCATCCCGGTCGGCTTCCAACCCGGCGGCGATGGCGTATAAAAAGTCCCTCCGGGCCTGGAGGCTGGTGTTCTTATATGGGATAAAGGCCTGGGCCGCGAGCGTAAGTGTCTTATCCAGAGCTGCGGGTGTGATGTCGGTATAGGTCACGGGCATATTTTGTAAATTAGCTACAAATGTAATACCGTGTCTCCAATGGCTGAACGTACGATTTTAATCACCGGCGCCGCCGGCGGCCTGGGAAGGACCGTGGTCGGTTTTTTCCTGGACAAGGGGTTCCGGGTCATCGCCACCGTCCTCAATGAGACGGAGAAACAGGCGCTCGGCACCAGTCCGCTGCTGGACGCACAGATCGTTGACCTGTCCGAGGAAGAGGAGGCCGCCACCCTGATAGAGGAATCCTTACGGACATACAAGGCAATCGACGCCGCGCTTATGCTGGTGGGCGGTTTTGCGATGGGCGGCGTGGCGGATACCCGCGGGGCGGATCTGCGGAAGATGATCGCGCTGAACCTGGAAACGGCCTTTTTCACCGCGAGGCCCCTTTATGCCCATATGCTCGCCCGGGGTAAAGGCCGGCTGGTTTTTATCGGCGCCCGCCCCGCCCTCGTGCCCGCCCAGGGAAAACACGCTGTGGCCTACGCCTTGAGCAAATCCCTGTTGTTCCAGCTGGCGGACATCCTGAATGCGGATGCCAAGGGAAAGGACGTCGTCGCGCACGTTGTCGTACCGTCCACCATCGATACCCCGGCGAACCGGAAGAGTATGCCGGATGCCGATCCCACTACCTGGGTGACACCCGGCCAGCTGGCGGAAATATTTTATTTTATTTGTTCGGATCAATCTTCCGCGCTCCGCGAACCTATCTGGAAGGTGTATAATAAAGCTTGATAATTTAATTAAACGTCACTTATCAAGTAAAACGTCATTGGATCTGCAAGAATGATCCACGTGATGTTTTTTGACCCGTCACTAATCGAAGTAGGAAAATAATTAATATGACTGAAATTTCAAACTAATTCTTTCCTGAGCAGAAAATCAAGGTAAATGAATAAAATAAACATTTTATTAAATATGAATTATTATCTATTATTCAATTGAAAATCAAGTGTTAACATAGCTGCATACTAATTGACTATCCATCAAGCGCAAATTCAAAAAAGGTGGTCTAAACGACGACATAAAGACTGCCGCTGGGGTGAACCCTGAAATATATTTTTTTGTTAAAAAAATGATTTACCATAATTTGCCCCTTTAGACAATTTTAAAATCAAAAGACATGAGAAAACTAACTGACCTTTCATCAGAGGTTACCCCACGCTATTCCGGTCCGCCAGGCCCACTTCTCTCACACGATTGTCCTTGTGCGCTATAGGCATTCGTTTTCTTCAGAGAATTAACCATCTATAAAAAGTAACTGAGACATGAGAATTCTTTCTACCTTTCTTGTAGGGGTATTTGTGCTTTGTACCTCTGCATTTGCACAAGTCCATACCGTCATCGGACGGGTGTTGGACGAGAACGGGAAACCCATTCCGTTCGCCAGTATCAAAGTAAAAGGCTCAAGGGGTGGCGCCGCCGCCGATCAGGACGGCGCTTTCCAGGTTCACGCGGCCGCTGGCGCCGAGCTGATCATCACTGCTACCGCATACGATCCCATTGAAGTAAAGGTTCCGGCCAGCGGGGAAATAAAAGTCACCCTGAAGGTCAAGAGCAGCAGCCTCCAGGAGGTTGTCGTCACCGGTTTCGGCGTACAGCGTCAATCCAAGGAGCTGGGTTATTCCACGGCACGGGTGTCCGGCAAGGACGTCCTGACCGCACAGCCGATCAGCGCCGCCAACGGCCTGACGGGTAAGGTTGCCGGTCTCCAGATCAACACCGTGAACAACCAGGTCTTCGCCCCGACCCGTATCACCCTGCGCGGTATGCGCTCCATCACGGGGAACAACACCCCGCTGATCATCGTGGACGGCGCCATCTACTACGAAGACCTGAATACCCTCAACCCCAACGACATCACCGACATCAACGTCCTGAAAGGCGCCTCCGCCTCGGCCGTGTATGGATCGGACGCTTCGAACGGGGTTATCATCATCACCACCAAGAAAGGTACCCGCGGCCGTCCGCAGATAGCCTTCACGACCACCACCCAGCTGGAAACGGTTTCCTACATGCCGGCTTTCCAAAAGCGTTTCGGTCAGAACGGCGGTGAAAGATGGATCAACGACTTTAACGATCTGTCCAATGCGGTTCCTTACGAGAACCAGCAGTATGGACCCGAATACAGCTCCACCGGCGGGAAAATACCTGTCGGCCGCGTTCTGGCGGACGGGAGCTACCTGTATATACCCTACACCGATGTGAAGAACCAGAAAAAGGACTTCTTCAATCACGCGCTGACTACCCAGAACAACCTGTCGTATAGCGCTGGGGATGACAACAGCCGCTTTTTCATCAGCGGCCAGGACGTCAATACCAAGGGCGTTATGCCCAAGGACGCCGGTCGCCGCGACGCCTTCCGTATCGGAGGTTCCAGGACGTACGGCAAGTTCTCCGCCGACTTCTCCGCCGCTTATACCTACAAGTACGAGACACAAAGCATGAACGACGGTACGGTGTATGACGACGTGATGAACACGCCGTCCGACATTCCCCTGTCGATGATGAAGGACTGGGCCAACAACAAGTACGCCACCCCGTCCGGGTACTTCAACGACTATTACATGAACCCGTACTACTACCTGGACAACAACCGGACGAACACGACGGTCAACAGCATACAGGGCGACCTGCACCTCGCGCTGAAGCTGACGCCCTGGGTGAACCTCTCCTATCGTCTGGCCGTTAACCAGTTCGTTACGCACAACAACTCGACCAGCAACGGCGTTACGTACTCCGTATTCTCCGATACGTCGCAGACGCTGTACTATTCGAACTATTCCGGTACCGGCGTGGTCGAGCACTATGGAACGGACGGTACGCGCTTCGCTTCCGCGAGCCCCGCTCAGCCGAGCTATTCGACGTACTACAACAACAACCTCCTGTTGACCTCGGACTTCCTGGCCAACTTCGATCACAACATCACCAAGGACCTGAACTTCAAGGCCACCCTCGGTACGACCTACGGCGACAACAAGATCACGCAGGTCTACATCAACGCGGGCCCTATTTTCTTCCCCGTATTCAACGTCAACAACCTGACCGGCGTTCCCGGCCTTGGCGGTACGGGCCAAAACTACCAGCAGGAAGCCCGCAAGCTAGGTCTCTTCGGTGAAGGCAGCCTGGGTTACAAGAGTTTCCTCTTCGTCCACGGTTCGTACCGCTCGGACATCGATTCCCGCCTGTCCAAGTCCAACCGTTTTATCCCCTACTATGATGTGGACGCCTCCTTGGTTGTCAGCGACCTGATTCCCTCCATCTTCACGGGCAAAGCGGTTAACTTCCTGAAGATCCACGGGGCGCACTCCGTCACCGGTAACGCCTCTCCCCTGGGCGGTGGTAGCGAATACATCGCCAGCGGCGCCTACCAGACGGTTAAGACGCTCGTTTCCTACGGCGCCTTCCCGTATAACGGCCTGGGTGGTTTCCAGCTGAATACGAGCATTGCCAACCCGAACATCAAACCCGAGTTCGTTACGGAAAACGAAGGCGGTTTGGAAATCGGGTTCCTCCAGAACCGTTTCAACCTCGGCGCCACTTATTACGTACAGCACCTGAGGGACGGTATCATCAACGTACCCATCCCCCCGTCGAGCGGTTTCACCAACGCCTTGTTGAATGCCGTTCAAACGCAGAACGCGGGTCTCGAGCTGGAGCTCAAGGGTGACATATTCAAGACCAAGGACTGGGATTGGTTCGTCAACGTAAACTACACACGTAATAAAAACAAGGTCACCGGCATCAATGGCGGCCAGCAATCGATCGGTATCCCGGGTAACAACGGCAACGCTTTCGCCGTCGTCGGTTACGCCTTCCCGCTGATCGAAACCCACGACTGGAACAGAAACCCTGCGGGTCAGGTTATCGTGGATCCCGTAACCGGTATGCCCACGGAAAGCTCCGCCCTGACGATCATGGGCGCGGCCAACCCGACGGACATCTTTGGTCTCACCACCAACCTGCAATACAAGGCCTTTACCCTGACCGTTACCGCGGACTACCGCGGTGGCAACAAGATCTTTAACACGATCGGTCAGAACATGGACTTCAGCGGCGCGGGTGTTACGACCGCCGCCACCGGCCGCCAGCGTTTCGTTATGCCCAACTCCGCGTACCTGCAGGGAGGTAAATGGGTAACCAATACGAACGTTACGGTCGATGACGCCAACTTTAACTTCTGGCCGAGCGTTTACAACAGCGTAGGCGCCAACTACGTGACCAGCGGCGATGTATGGAAGATCCGTGAAGTAGCGATCAGCTGGAACCTGCCCCATCGCTGGATGGCGCCCACCAAGATCCTGCAAAGCGCGACGCTCACCGTTTCCGGACGGAACCTCTTTATGTTCAGGCCCAAGACCAACCTGTGGACGGACCCTGAATTCAGCGAAGACTCGGGTAACGACGTAGGCCGTACGGGCGAAGGTCAAGGCCCCCCCACGCGTATCTTCTCCGGCACGTTGTCTATCGTTTTCTAAGTTAATTACGGTTTAAAAAATGAACAGTATGTTGAAACGCACATCATATTCTATTTTTTGCTCCGCCGCCTTGCTGTTGGGTCTGGCTGCCGGGTGTAAAAAAGGAACATTCGATATAAACTCCCCCAACCCGAATAACCCGTCCTCGGTGGACCCGAAGTTCGTACTGTCCGCCTCACTGGTGAATTCGGCGTCTACCCAATTCAGCGCCAACCTGGACCCCATGCAATTCTATATGGGTTACTGGGCCTACAGCGGTGACTACGGCGTCAGCAGCAACGCCCTCACGTACAATACGATCAACAGTTCGAACAACAACAACTGGGATAACGTGTACGAGAACATGGCGAACTACAAGCTGATCCAAAGCGAATCGACCGATCCCAGCTACGCATACTATGGCGGTATCTCGACGATCATGCTCGCCTGGCATTTTAGCCGCATCGTGGACATGTACAATAACATCCCCTTCACGGCAGCCCTCCAGGGCGGTACGATCAACTACCCCACCTATACCGATGGCGCGACAATTTACACCACGTGCATTCACTGGCTGGATTCCGCGGTTGCGTTGATCAACGGCGCACCGGTCACCGCTAACAACCCGGAAACCTATGACGTGATGTTTGGCGGGACCATGTCCAATTGGGTCCTTTTCGCCAACACGGTCAAGCTCAAGTTGCTGTTACACCTGACCCAGTGGTCCGGCGGCGCAGCCTTGATACAGTCCGAGCTGAATGGGATGACCACCGCCGACTTTCTGCCCGCGGGGACGGACGCCGGTATCAACCCCGGTTATTCCAACTCTTCGAACGGCCTGCAAAACCCCATGTGGCAGAACGTCGGTTTCAACACCAGTAACTCACCCTACCAGGGCTACCAGCTGGATAGGGCTTGCAGCTACGCCGTGGCTTTTTACCAGGGCACCAACGACCCCCGCGACTCCCTGTTCTACGCGGTCAACTCCGCGGACGTCGTCAAGGGTCGGGCTTTCGGCAGCACCAACTCCGGAGCCGAGCACAACGCGGTCATCTCCGCCGTCGGACCCGGTATCCTGAAGGCGCCTTCGATGACGGCCTATATGATTCCCGCCTTCGAGAGCCTGTTCCTGCAAGCCGAAGCCGCCCAACGGGGTTACATCACCGGGGCCACCCCGGTCGCCTTGTTCAATTCGGCCGTGAGCGAATCCTTCCGCTTGCTGGGTGTGCCGAGCTACGCTACCGCGGCAGCCGCTTATACCAGCCAGACGGATATCAGGACTAACCTCGCCACCTCCTCCAACCCGATCGAAACCATCATCCTCCAGAAATGGGCCGCCAACAATATGTTCGATCCGCTGGAGTCCTGGGACGACTGGAGAAGGCTTGGTTACCCGTCCGACCTGCCGGTTTCGGTCTACCCCGGCACCACGGCAACCCATATTCCCTATCGCATACTGTACCCTCTGAGCGAGGCGAACTACAACCAGGCGAATATGTCTGCCCAGGGTACGATCAATATCCTCACGTCCAAGATCTTTTGGCAGCCTTAACCATCTAAAAATCTGAGCAGATGAAAAAAGTACTTCTTAGCATACCGTTTTTGAGCCTGCTGCTGGTGGGGTGTCTGAAAGATAAGCCCAACACCGACTTCAGTCAGATCTTCCCGGTGGCGGAGATATCCACGGCCAGCACAAACCCCACGCCGAATGCAACGGCGAGCGGTCTGGCCTTTTTCACGGCGGCGAACCTCAGCTTTCCTGCAGGGGCGGTATTGGACACCGAGTTCTTTACGGTCAACATCGCCTCCGACTATCCGTTGAATAAAGCGACGAACATCACGATTGCGGTGGACACCACGATCGTAGCCGCCTACAACGCCGACAGCGTAAACAACTCCAAGCACGTCTTGTACCAGGTCATGCCGGATTCGCTGTACACCATACCGACCAAGACCGGGACCATACCGGCCGGTCAGCGTCTGGATACGTTCTACGTCATCTTCAACGCCGCGGAATTCAACCCCGCCTACACCTACATGCTTCCCATCAAGATCACGGACGCAAGTGGGTTGACCATCAGCGGCAACCTGAGCACGATCTATTTCCACATCGTAGGGAACCCGCTGGCGGGTAACTATACGTGTACCGGGACCCGGTATAACTATCCCGGCCGGATTTCCTGGGCAGGTCCCACGGACCCCATTCCGTCCGGGTATACCACGGCGGCTTCCCCCAGCCCGAAGTTCGCTTCCCCGGTCAGTCCTACGGAAATCGCCATCGACTATGCCAACCTGGGTTCGAGCGGGTACCAGTACAACCTGACCACCTCGTCCGATTACAGCCAGATGACCAGTATCGACTTTAACTTCACGTCCGCGGTATCGAACCTGGCTTCGTGGCTGATCAGCTATACGCCTCCGAGCCCGGGTGTAAAGTGCCAGTTCCACATCATGTCCTACTACACGAATGGCACGCCGGCGGATCGGATCATCGACGAAACCTTTGTTCAGCAATAGGGCGCCAGTCGTATAAATTTTGCATTTTTTTAATACTGGCCGGTCTGAAAATGACCGGCCAGTCTGTGTAAAAACGAAACCTTTTTAGTATATTTATCATATCATGAAGCACTATATCTTTAGCCTTGCATCTGTGCTGTTGGCAACCGGCGGGTTCGCGCAGATGGACACCAGAGATGCCTCGTCCCAGGCAATAGCGGACAATTTCGCCACCTTCTCGTCTGTCCAGGCCAACGGACAGGCAGCCAGTACGGGTACGACGATCCTGGCTTTCAACCATAAGGAAGAAACCAAGGGTAGTCCCTACCTTTTCAACCGCTGGGTGAAGGGTACCGCCATAAACAGCAGCAATGCGACGGTGGATCAAAAAGGATATCTGTATAACTACGACAAGCTGAACCATACGCTGCTGCTCAACGTGGAGGGCAAGTACATGGTCAACGTATCGAACGAAGACGTGAAGTCGTTTACCCTCCAGGGCGGCGACGACGGCGAAATGACCTTCGAGCGCATCAACGACGTGGTCATCGACGGGAGCCCGTTCTTCCAGGTCCTGGTCAAGGGCGATGCCGGCAAATACAGCCTCTACAAGATGACCAGGACGAAGTTCGTCAAGGCGGACTATCATACCGATGGTATGGTGGAAAGCGGAAATCCGTACGATCAGTATGTGGATACAGACGACTACTTCCTGCTGATGCCCGACGGGAAGACCTTGAAACTGATGCCGATGAAGGTGAAGACGATGAAGGAAACCGTGGCGGTGGGGAATCAGAAGATGCTCGACTTCCTGAAGGAACACCGTTATGACAGCGTCGACGCTGCCTTCCTGAAGCAGATGACGTTATATATCAACGCGAACTAGGTTATTGAAGATAGTGTGGCGGTAAATACTGCCAAAGCCCCCGGGAGCTCCCCGGGGGTTTTTATTTGGTTTGCCCGTGCACAACATATGGCCGGAATACACCGTTAAGTTGTCGCGATACGCCAGTGGCGTCAGCAGGTGCCGTGGGTATTTTTGCACAAAACGGCGGCCGATGATGCAAATACACCCCTATATACACTTCAACGGCCGCTGCCGGGAGGCCATGACGTTCTATAAGGAAAGCCTGGGGGCGGAGCTGGAAATGGCGCCGGCAGAAGAGGGAGGGCGCATCGTCCATGCCTCGCTGGTCAAGGACGACCTGCTCCTGATGGGGTCCGATATGCAGGGCCCCGGCGCTTTCGCCCGGGGGAACGGCATATCCCTTTCCCTCAGCTGTGGTAGCGAAGCGGATATCCGATTGTTCTTCAGACGGCTGTCCACGGGGGGGACGGTAGTGTCCGCGGTGATGGCGCAACAATGGGGCGGGCTTTTCGGGGTGGTGACGGATAGGTTCGGGATTACCTGGATGCTCAGCTATGATGCACAGGCGCGGCTGTAACGTGGAAAGAATTCAACAATCGCCTGTGGCGCGAATTATTCCGTTCTGGAATGCGAATTGTTATAGCTAAGTTATGAAACGCAAGAAAGTGGGGATATGGATGTCCCTGTTTGGGGTGGTATCCCTGGGATTGGTGACATACCTTTTTATGGATGGCGTCGAGAGCGCGCTCCTGGAGCGGGTGTTGCTGGGCGGCGGCGCAGTGGGAACCGTTAGTTTCTTCGTGGGGTTTTGGATGATGCCCCTGAAGAAATCAGTTTAACAATTGTCGTTTGTATTGATTGGGGCTGACGCCCACTTCCCGTTTGAATAGCCGCGAGAAGTAGGGCAGGTTCTCAAAACCAAGTCCATAGGCGATTTCACTAACGCTCTGGCCTTCGCCCCGAAGCAGGTTCTTGGCCTCTCCGATCAGGAAGAGATGGATCAGCTCGATCGCCGTTTTGCCCGTCTCCTGTTTTAGCAGATCGCTCATATACCGGGGGGACAAGTGGAGGCGCTGCGCCAAAAGGCTCACGGTCGGAAGCCCGTCGCCTGTAAGCTGGCCGCCGGCCACATATTCGGAAAGGGTTTCATTGAACTTCGATACCATCGCGCCCACCAGCGGCGCCCGGTGCAGGAATTGCCGCTTGTAGAATCGCTGGGCGTATTTAAGGATGGAGTCGATGTGGGCCAGGATGATGTCCCTGCTGTATTCGTCCTCATTATTGTGGTACTCGGTCTCGATCTTTTCGTACAGCTCCTTTATCGTTTGTTCTTCCTTGGGGGATAAGTGCAGGGCTTCGTTGACTTCATAGTCGAAAAAGCCGTACTTCCGGATGGCCGCGTGTAGTGGGTGGCCGTCCAGGTAGTCCTCATGGAAAAACAGGAGGAATCCTTCCTCTTCGAATTCCAGGTCACGGAACTGGATGACCTGCCGGGGTCTCATAAACGACATCGATCCGTTGGCGTGGTCGTACTGCGTTAATCCGTAACGGAAGACTCCCGATCTCAGCTTTTTAAAACCGATGGCATAAAAGTCACCGGTAAAGGCCACGGCCCCGAAGGTGCAGTTGTCCGTGCAACGATAGACGCTCAGCAACGGGTGCTCCGAAGGGAGGACGCCGTTGCTGAGACGCATTTCGTTTATGGTTTTGTAGTGGTTCATCGCTCGTGTAAAGTTACTGATTTCCGCGCGGTCCGCGGGCCTCTGCGCGAGTCCGCGGGGCTGCGCCTAGTTCCCGTGGGCCGCGACGGCTACGTCGTTCCACGATTCCCAGGTAGCCAGGCGGTCGGCATAGACCTGTTGCGCCCAGGGAAAGGCGACCTTGCCCAGGAAGAGGCGTAACGGGGGATTCGGGCTGTCGACCAGGCGGAGGATCGCGGCGGAGGTGGCCTCCGGTTGGCCAAAGGGCGACTGCGATACGCCTTCGAGGAAGGCGGCCTTGATCGCGTCATACTCCTTCATGGACTGGGTGTGTACGGCGGAAGCGCCGGCCCAGTCGGTGGAGAAGCCGTTGGGTTCCACTAAGGTAACATTGATGCCAAACGCCTTAACCTCGGTCGCCAGCGTCTCGCTCAGGCCCTCCACGGCGAATTTCGATGCGTTGTACAGTCCCAGTGTCGGCAGCGTCGCTACGCCAAGGATGCTCGACAACTGGATGATGTGCCCGTGACCCTGTGCCCGCAGGACGGGGATCGCGGCCTGGGTAACCCACAACAGGCCGAAGACGTTGGCTTCGAACTGATCGCGCGCCTCTTGCTCCGTGGTTTCTTCTATCGCGCCAAAGAGACCATAACCCGCGTTGTTGATGACGACGTCCAGGCCGCCGAAGCGGTCTTTGGCGGTGGCCACGGCCGCAAATACCGCGGCCCGATCGGTGACGTCCAGGCGGAGCGGCAGGAGCCTGTCTCCATATTGTTGTACGAGGTCCTGGATCGTGTCCAGGTTACGGACGGTGGCGACTACGTTGTCCCCCCTCCGGAGGAAGGCTTCTGCCCAAAGCTTCCCGAAGCCACGGGAAGCGCCGGTGATAAAAATTGTCTTTTTCATACCTCAAAGCTACGCCGGGGGGCGGCCGGGGGAGTTATACGGAAATCGGGAAAACTGATACATTTTGGCATAGAATTTCGCCAGATGAGGTATGAAGGCTCTTTTTATACAGGTGTATGAGGTGTACCGGTTCAACCTGCGTTTCTGGAAAGAGGTTTTCGTGCCACCCTACGAATATAAAGAGGTATTGCACCAGTGCTGGCAGGTGGGGTTGCGATCGCTGTCCATCATATCCCTGACGGGATTTATCACGGGGTTGGTCTTTACCAAGCAATCCCGTTCGTCGCTGGCCGAATTCGGCGCGACGGCCTGGTTGCCTTCGCTGATGGCCATCGCCCTGTTACGCGCCCTCGCTCCGCTGGTTACGGCGCTCATCATCGCGGGTAAGGTGGGGTCGAATATCGGGGCGGAGATCGGTTCGATGCGCGTGACGGAACAGATCGATGCGATGGAAGTATCCAATACCAATCCGTTCAAATACCTGGTGGTGAGCCGCGTGCTTGCCTCTACGCTGATCGTCCCGGTGCTCGCAGTGTATATGGGTTTTATCGGTCTGCTGGGCGCATATCTGAATGTCCTGAGGAATGAACAGACCAGCTTTGCCGCTTTTTTTGAACAGGCCTTTATCAAAATCACGTTCCTCGACCTGTTCGTCCTCCTGTTGAAATCGGCCATCTACGGATATACTATAGGGTTGACCGGTAGTTTCAACGGTTACCGTGCGGAGCAGGGAACCGTGGGCGTGGGGCGCGCCGCGAATATGTCGGTGGTGGCTTCCATGTTCCTGATATTTATAGAGGAAGTGCTTATCGTCACCTTGATCAATACCTATCGCTGACCATGGCCGGTATCGTCATATCGCTCCGCAACATCCGCAAGTCCTTCGGAACGGTCGAGGTATTGAAGGGCATCGACCTCGATGTACACCAGGGGGAAAACGTCGTCGTCCTGGGACGGTCGGGCAGTGGTAAATCGGTGCTGATAAAGATCATCGTCGGCCTGCTCCGGCCCGACAATGGAACGGTATGGGTACTCGGGGAGGAGATCGAACGACTGGACAGCCGCGCGCTGGGCTTGCTTCGGGCCAAGATCGGCTTTTCGTTCCAGGGCTCGGCGCTGTATGACGGGATGAATGTGCGCGACAACCTGGAATTCCCGTTGGTGCGGAACAAGCCGCATTTAACCCGCCGTGAGGTCGAGGGCGCGATCGACCGCGTGCTCGATGACGTGGGGCTCACGCGTGCAAAATACCAGTGGCCGTCGGAATTGTCCGGAGGACAGAAAAAGCGGATCGGGATCGCCCGGACGCTGATCATGCATCCCGAGATTATGCTTTATGACGAGCCAACGGCCGGGCTCGATCCCGTCACCAGCGTCGAGATCAACGAGCTGATCAACGAGGTGCAGGCACAATACAATACCAGCGCGGTCATCATTACACACGACCTGACCTGCGCGAAAGCGACGGGAGACCGGGTGGTGATGCTGTCGGATGGTTGTTTCCTCAGGCAGGGTAGCTTCGAAGAGGTCTTCGCAGCCACGGACCCGAGGGTCACCGCTTTTTATAATTATAACTTTATCTCCGGCGCATGAGTGAAACAACCCAACGCAGACAGCTCACCCTTGGTATATTCATAACGATCGGGCTCGCCATCTTTATCGTCGGTGTGCTCACCATCGGTGGCCAGCATAAGGCTTTTACGCGCTCCATCCAGGTAAAGGTCATCTTCGAGGACGTGCAGGGGTTGCAGCCCGGGAACAACGTCTGGCTATCCGGGATGAAGATCGGAACCGTCCGAAAAGTGTCGTTCTACAAGGGTGCGCTGGTGGAGGTGGTGTTGTCGGTGGAGCACCAGGCGCAGTCGCATATTCACCAGGACGCCATGGCCAGGGTCGGCACCGACGGCCTGGTGGGGAACAAGATCGTGGTGCTCACGGGCGGGAGCGACAGCCTGCCGGTGATTGCCGATGGCGGCGTGGTCGTGGCGGAGCATACCGCTACCCTCCAGGAGATGTTCGGCACGCTGCAGGGGGCCGGTAGCGACCTGCGGGTGATTACGGCGAACTTTCGCGTACTAAGCGACCAGTTGCTGGAAGGGCGGGGTACGTTGGGAAAGTTGCTGAAGGATGACAGCTATGCGGACCAGCTACGCGCTACGCTGGCCAGGCTCCAGGCCGCGTCGGTATCGGGAGACAGGATGCTTGCCAACCTCGAAGGATTTTCGGAGCGCGTTCAGCACGCGCCGGGTCTGGTGAATGAGCTGCTCGAAGACACCGTCATCTATGGACGTTTGCGCGCCGCGGCCGAACGGCTCGATGAAGTGACGGCAAAGGCCTCTATGCTGGCCGATACGTTGCGTGTCGCCGGCCGCGGGTTGAACGACCCGGCGTCGCCTGCCGGGGTTTTGTTACACGACCAGGTTACCGCGGACCAGCTGCAACGGACGATGAAGAACCTGGAGGTCTCGAGCGAAGAGCTGCGGGTGGATCTCGAGGCTTTGCAGCATAATTTCCTGTTGAGGGGGTTTTTCAAGAAGAAAAAGGATAATTAGCGTATTTTATCGGATGCCATCGGTTGACATACCGGTAATAATCGTGGGCGCCAGCGTCTCGGGGCTGGCCAGCGCCGCCTGTTTGGGCCGGCTAGGGATCGGCTGCCAGGTGGTCGAGCGCTCGGATTCGATAGGCGCGCCGTGGCGGCACCACTATGACCGGTTGCACCTACACACGAACAAGCGTCTTTCCCGGCTCCCATATTTTTCATTTTCCGAGGGGGTGCCACGGTATCCGAGCCGGCAACAGGTCGTGGATTACCTTGACGCCTATGCCTTGCGGTTTAAGATCGAACCGTTGTTGGGTACGCCGGTTTTGTCGGTGCGCCGCGAAGACGATGTATGGGTCACCGAAACGCCTTTCAGGCAGTTCGTATCTCGCGCGGTAATCATGGCAACGGGACCGTTTAACAAGCCGCGGCCGTTCTCCTGCGCCTTTACAGGCCCGGTGTTGCACAGCAGCCAATATCGCACGGGCGCCGCCTACCGCGGACAGCGGGTCCTCATCGTCGGGTTTGGCAATTCCGCCTGCGAGATCGCGATCGATCTCTACGAGCAGGGGGCATTTCCGCTGATGTCGGTGCGCTCGCCCGTCAATGTCGTACCCAGGGATATACTCGGTATCCCGGTGTTGGAGGTGAGCAGGGTTTTGAGCGTGCTGCCGCCCCGCGTCGCGGACAGGATCAGCGCGCCGCTGGTGCGGCTGCTGTTGGGCGACGTATCGCGGCTGGGGCTTCGGCGGATGCCCTACGGGCCATTGGAGCAGATCGCGCGGGATGGAAAGGCGCCCGTGCTGGATGTCGGGGTGATCCGGCTGATCCGGCAGTGTCGGATAAAAGTGCTGGGGGATATTTTGCATGTTGCCGGCGACACGGTGACGTTTTCAGGCGGGGCTTCGGAGCGCGTCGATGCGATCGTCGCCGCGGTGGGATACGAGCCGGATTTTTCCATAGTCAAGGAACGCGCTCCCGGGTTGTATTTCTGCGGATACCACATCAGCCCGACCGGGCAGATCAGGGAGATCGCGCGGGACGCGCGGCGAATTGCCGCGGATATTGCGAGCCGCTACAGCGCGCGGTAGTCATCTTCCGTGTCTATATCCACATCGCCTTTGTCGAACGTGACCGATGTCACGTCCTCCGGGTATTCGGATAGTAATTTTTTGGCGCCCTGGCTGCCGGTAAGGGTAAGCAGCCGGGGGAAATAACGACGGGTAAAAAGTACCGGCGTGCCCAACGTATCGGCGTAGGCGCTGGCGACGATGCCTTTGTCCGTCCGGGTCTGCTGGGCGATCAATCGTTCGAATAGGTTACGGGTGATAAAGGGTTGGTCGCAGACGGAAAGGATAACGGCGGGTATATCGGGGAAGGCATTTAGCAGGGCGTCCAGACCGGCGTGGATAGAGGATGCCATGCCTTCGGACCAGCATCGGTTGTGGACAAAATGTATAGGGCGCTCCCAGGGGAGGTCTGTAAGATCGACCGCGCCGGTGACTAGGAACAACGGGTGTATCCCTTCGCCGACGATGTGTGCGATCAGGGGCTTGCCCTTCCAGGGCAGCAGTTGTTTGGGGCGGCCGAGCCGGCTGGAGCCGCCGGCGGCCAGGACGATCAATCCTGCACCTGAGCTGTCCATGGGCGGTGGTGGATCGGGTGAAGGTTGTCCTTGAGCTGGCGACCGGTGTGACCGGACAGGAAGGCTCTGATCCCGGCGACGATCGATACGGCTATCTCCGCAGGGGTCTCTGCGCCGATGTCCAAACCGACGGGGCCGTGGATGGACGCGCGCTGCGCTTCGTCCAGCGCGTATCCTACGTCTTCCAGCATACGGTCGAGCCTGGTCCTGGGACCGAGGATACCGATATAGGGGAAGCGCCCGGGCAAAATCGCTTTTAGTAGGGCAAGGTCGTACTGATAGTTGTGGGTCATCAACAAGAAAAGCCGTTGTTGATCGTCGTCCAGTTGCGGGAGGACCTGATCGGGACGGGCAACTATTACACGGTCGGCCTTCGGGAAACGGGCTTTGTCGGCGTAGTGGGGACGGCCGTCCACGATGGTGAGATGCCACCCCAGCAGCGATGCGATGTCTACCAGCGGGAGGACGTCGTTGCCGGCGCCGGCGATGACGAGGGCCGGTGGCGGAACCAGGAATTCTATAAAGGCCTCATGGGGCCCGTAATGGGAAAAATGCGACACGCCGTGGCCGCAAACCACGTCGCTCAGGATGGTTTGGCAAAGGGCATCCGGTAAGGTAGCGGTTACGCGTCCGCCGGTATAGAGCAGGCTGGTTCCCGGTTGCTCCGCGGTACGCTGCCGCGAAAACAAGGTGACGAGCGCGGCGCCCGACCGGTTGCGCGAAGCTTCCCGAAGCAGGCTTATGGGATGGCCGTCTTTTACCGGTTCGAAAAGTATATGCACGACGCCATTACAACCCAGCTGCACGCCAAACCGCAGGTCGTCTTCGTTGGTGGTGTCGTAGGTGACGAGCTTGCTGGTCTGCAGCTGGATGGCAAAAAGGGCCTTCCGGAGCGCGTCCCCTTCAAGACAGCCGCCACTGATGGCGCCCGTCAGGCGGCCGTCCTCGGTGACCAGCATCCGGGCGCCGGGTCGCCGGTAAGAAGAGCCCTCGACGTGTACCACGGTGGCCAGGGCGCAGCGCCGGCCCTCCCGTTCCGCCTGGTCGTATGCCTGTAGGATGTCGGTGATTTCTTTCATGTCAAACCAGCTTGTCCGGTGTAATAGGCAACTCGCGCACCCGTTTGCCGGTGGCGTTGTAAACGGCGTTGGCGACGGCGGCGGCGACGCCGATCAGGGATATTTCACCAATACCTTTTGTCCCGATGGGGTTGATGTACGGATCGGGTTTGTCGATAAAGATGGCCTCTATGTCCGGTATATCAGCATTGACGGGGACGTGGTAGTCCGCGAAGTTGCCGTTGACATAGCGTCCGTAGCTATTGTCGAAAACGGCTTCTTCGGTCAGCGCCATCCCGATGCCACCGACGGCGCCCCCGATCATTTGGCTGCTGGCGGTCTTATGGCTGACGATCCTGCCCGCGTCGACGACAGCAATCAGCTGTTTTACCCGCACGACACCGGTGAGCGGGTGTACGTGCACTTTGCAAAAGTGGGCCGAGAAGGAGTACATCGAGTAGTGCTGAGGCTGGTCCCCGCCCTGGGAGGCTTCGGTTACCTCCAGGTAGGGCAGGTTGTGTTGCCGGAGAAGCGTGGTGTAGTCGATGGGGGTCGTGCTATCCCCGGGTTGCCCCGCGAGCTCGTAGCATTTTTTCCTGAAGGCCAGACAGGCGTCGTGAACGGCCGAGCCAACCGAAGAGACGGTGGAAGAGCCGCCCTGGGTAGGCGCCATCGGGTAGGCGGAATTGCCCAGCTCGAAGGTGATCTTTTCCACGGGCAACCCAAGGAGGTCGGAGGCAATCAGGGTCATGGCGGTACCAGTACCCGGGCCTATATCGCTGGTGGCGCTTTGGATATTGACGGCTCCGTCGGAAGTCATTTTGATCCTGGCCATGGCACGGCTGCGATAGGCCCCGAAGGCGCCGCAACCGAGGCCATAGCCCGCGAGCCAGTCGCCTTCGCGCAGACTGCCGGGCGTGCCGGGACGGTTGCTCCAACCGATGCGTTCCGCTCCCCGGGCGTAGCATTCCTTGAGGTACTTGCTCGACCAGGGCAGGCTCCTTTCGGGATCGGTGTCCGCGTAATTCTTAAGCCGGAGCTCGATAGGGTCCATCTTTAACGCGTAGGCGAGCTCATCCAGGGCGGACTCCAGGGCAAAGGAACCGGTAGCCTCTCCCGGGCCCCGCATCGGCGCGGGCACTCCGACGTTAAGAGGAATAACCTTGTACCGGGTATTGGCGTTGGGGCTGGCGTACAGGAATCGGGAACAACCCACCGAGTTCTCCGTAAACTCCTCGTACCCGGCGGTCTGGGAATGAGATTCGTGGGTGATGCCGACGAGTTGTCCGTCAGGGGTGGCGCCCAGTCCGATCTTCTGGACGGTGAGGGGCCGGTAGCCCACCAGGGTGAACATCTGTTCCCGTGTAAGGGTCAGCCTGACAGGCCGTCCCACGAGCTTGGCTGCCATCACGGCGGCGATCTCGTGGGGCCAGGTGCGGAGCGAAGAACCAAACGCGCCCCCGACAAAACGGGAATTCACCTGGACATTTTCCTGCTTCAAACCAAAGGCCCCCGCTATGCTGCGCTGGGTACCTATCACCCCCTGGGACTTGGTATAGACGGTCACCTTGTCGTCCCCATCCCATACCGCCATGGTCACATGCAGTTCCATGGGGTTGTGCATTTCGGAGGGCTGGATGTATTCCTGCTCGACGACGACGGGTGCCCCTTTGTAGGCGTCTGCCTGGCCCCGCACATAGTCCTTATAGCGGCCGCCCTGCGGGACGACGCCCTTGTCGATACTGGCGTGGAAGTCGGTGTCGAACGACTCCTTCTGGTAAGCCGCCCTGACGAGGCTGGCGGCGTAGGTGGCCCGTTCAAAGGTGTCGGCTATCACCAGCGCGATGGGCTGACCGTTGAAGTGGACGATGTTGTCGTTAAAGAGCTTTAGCCCCCGGACGGGTTGGGGCGCGTCGGTTTTGAAACCGGGTACGCCGGGGAAGTTGAACGGCGTTATGACTGCAAGCACGCCGGGGGCGCGTTGGGCGGCCCTGGCATCGATGGCGGTGACGCTGCCCCCGGCAATGGTGGCGGGGACGAGGACCCCATAGGCGAGGTCCGGCAGTTTCCATTCGCCGGAATATTTGGCGCCGCCCGTGACCTTTAGCCGGCCGTCCACGCGGTCCAAAGGATCTCCTATCTGGCTTTTTTTCATGATGGCGTGTTTGTACCCGCGGCCTTTGTAAGGGCCTCGAGAATGGTGTTCGGTGCGAGTCGCAGCTTGAATTGATTATAACGGTAGGCCTTGGCGCCCTCCATGGCTATGGCCGCCGCCGCGCGGAAGTTCTCCGCCGTGGCGGCTTTGTGCTTCAGGAAGTCCTCGGCCTTGTACAACCGCCAGGGCTTGTGCGCCACACCGCCCATGGCCAGGCGAACGTCCCGGATGCGGCCAGCGGCGTCGAGGTCAAGGGCAGCCGCCACCGACACCAGGGCAAAGGCGTATGATGTACGGTCACGCACCTTGAGGTAGTACACGTTTTTTGTAAAGACGGCCGGGGGCAGGTCCACCGCGGTGATCAGTTCTCCCTTGCGGAGGGTATTGTCCAGCTCCGGCTGGTCGCCGGGCAAGCGGTGGAATTCATGAAAGGGGATGGCCCTTTCTCCCGCGCCGCCCCTCACGCGGACCGTGGCGTCCAGGGCGGCCAGCGCCACGCTCATGTCGCTCGGGTTGACGGCGATGCATTTGTCGCTCGCGCCGAAAAGGGCGTGCATGCGGTTGATGCCGTCGATGGCACCGCAACCGCTGCCCGGTTCGCGTTTGTTGCACGGCATGGTAAGGTCGAAAAAATAGGAACAGCGGGTCCGTTGCATCAGGTTACCGCCCACCGTCGCCATGTTGCGGAGTTGGGGAGACGCGCCGGCGTTGAAGGCCAGCGAAAGAAGGGGGTAGTCCTTCAGGACGGCGGGGTGATCCGCTACTTCACTGTTGGTAGCCAGCGCGCCAAGCCTTAGCCCGCCCGCGTGGGGCTCGATACCCTTTAGCGGGAGCCGGTTGATGTCGATGAGCGTGCTGGGATTCACCACACCCATCTTCATGAGGTCGATCAGGTTGGTGCCCCCCGCCAGGAAAAAGGCTTGGGATTCCTTTGCCTGTGTCTTTATGGCCGTACCGGTTTCGGTGGGTCTTGCGTAGCTGAAAGGGTTCATACCTGGTTGTTTTTGACGTCCTCTATGGCTTTGACGATGTTGGAATAGGCCCCGCAACGGCAGATGTTGCCGCTCATGAATTCGCGGACATCCTGTCGGCCCTCCCTGAGCAGCGCCACGGCCGACATGATCTGGCCGGAAGTACAGTAACCGCACTGGAAGCCGTCATGTTTTATAAAGGCTTCCTGCATCGGATGCAGCTCTTCACCCCGGGCCAAACCCTCGATGGTGGCGATCTTCTTTCCCTCATTGGTGACCGCGAGGCTCAGGCAGGAGTTGATGCGGACCCCGTCGGCGTGTACGGTACAGGCTCCGCACTGGCCGCGGTCGCATCCCTTTTTGGTCCCGGTCAGGTCGAGGTGCTCGCGGAGGAGGTCCAGGAGGGTGATCCTGGGTTCTATCATCAGGCTGTGCGCGACCCCGTTTACCTCCAGATGAAGGGGAACCTTTTCGAAGGCGTCCGCAAACTTCTCATCCCACTTTTGCTCAGCCGCCTTCAGGAGGGCGCCCGGGGTGAGCGCCATGGCGGAGAGCAAGGATGATTGTTTGAGAAAATCCCGCCGGGTCTCGGTGTGCTCTGACATACACTTGGCTTTTACCTAATTTACCCAAAATTTGCCAGTGACGGGAACTCATAAAAAGGATAGCATTTTGCGGAATTATTTCTACATACGCACGCGCGGGATTAAGATTTCTTCATATCCCGCCAGAATCCGCTGCCAGGGCTAAATTGCGCCGATATTTCTAACCCTTGGTTGCAACCTAGTAACGTCACATGAGCCAACTGAAACGAATTTTGTGCGTCGACGATGATCCTGACCTTTTGCGAATGACAAGACTTGTACTGGAGAGGAGGGGTTATATGGTGTACACCCTGAATGGCGCCGCAAGACTGGTGGAAACCGTCCGTCAGTTTTCCCCCGATCTGATCTTCATCGACCACCGCATGCCCGACGTCATGGGTACCGAGGCTACCCGCGGTCTCAAGTCGGACCCGGAGTACCGGCATATCCCCGTGATCTATTTTACAGAAGAAGAGTCCATCCAGGCGCTGGCCGAGGAGGCCGGCGCGGACGACTGGCTACCCAAACCCTTCCAGATCGAGGAGTTAATGGGTATGGTAAATAAATACCTGGGCTCCCGCTGATTTGCTGGCAGGCTCCGTAATTTTATCGGGGCATGCTAAAGAAAGTGACCATAGCGGACCTCATGGGTCTGGGGGGCATCCCCATCGCCGACGTGCGCACGCCGGCGGAATTCGCGCAAGGGCACATCCCGGGGGCTTTCAACCTGCCTTTGTTCAGCAATGAGGAGCGCGTACAGGTGGGGACGACCTACAAACAGCAAAGCCGGGAAGCGGCCATCCTGCTGGGCTTTGACCTGGCGGGGCCGAAGTGGTCCGGGTTTATCCGGTCGGCGTTGGCGCTGGCGCCGGACAAAAAGATCGTGGTCCATTGCTGGAGGGGCGGGATGCGCAGCGGCGCCATGGCCTGGGCCCTTGACCTGTACGGGTTCCAGGTGTATGTGGTGGAGGGCGGATACAAGCGATACCGGCGCTGGGTACTGGACCAGTTCGGGCGCGATTGGTCGCTCGTGGTGCTGGGGGGGATGACGGGTTCGGGCAAAACGCGGATACTCCACGAGCTGGAGCGTAAGGGCGAGCAGGTGGTCGATCTGGAAGACCTTGCGCAACACCAGGGGTCGACCTATGGGACGCTGAACCGGTTGGTACAGCCCTCCCAGGAGCAGTTTGAGAACGACCTCGCGGCCCGGTTGCTGGCGCTGGACCGCGGGCGGCGGATATGGGTGGAGGATGAAAGCCGGACCATCGGGCAGCGGTTGATCCCCCGCGCGTTTTGGGATCGTATGCGCTCGGCCGTCCTGTTCGAAGTCCAGCCGCCACCGGAAGCCCGGGTGTCGTCTTTGACGGAGACCTATGGGATGCTCGACCGGGATTTTCTCGTGGAGTGTACCGAACGCATCCGCAAACGGCTGGGGCCGGAACAAACCAAACGGGCGGTGGCGGCCATCCGCGAAGGACGGATGGAAGACTTTGTCCGGGAGTTGCTGGTGTATTATGATAAGACGTACCGGACCGGTATGGGCGACCGCGTGGACATGGTGGCGGTCCCCGTCGATGGCGTGGACGCAGTGGTGAATTCAGCGATCGTTTTGACAGCGACATTACCCGAGTATGGATAGATTGACACAATTTTCACACGGGGCCGGCTGCGGCTGCAAGATCAGCCCCGCGGTGCTGGACCGGATATTGCACAGCGCGACACCTATGGCGGCGGACCCGCGGTTGCTGGTAGGGAACGACAAACGCGACGACGCGGCGGTGCTGGACCTGGGAAATGGGACAGGCCTGGTGTCGACGACGGATTTCTTTATGCCGATCGTAGACGACGCATACGATTTCGGCAGGATCGCTTCGGCCAACGCCATCAGCGATGTCTACGCCATGGGGGGCAAGCCCGTGCTGGCCATTGCCATCCTTGGTTGGCCGGTGGATAGACTGCCGCCCGAGACCGCGGCCCGTGTACTGGAAGGCGCGCGCGCGGTGTGCGCGGAGGCGGGGATCGCCCTGGCCGGGGGGCACAGTATCGATTGTCCGGAACCGGTTTTTGGTTTGGCGGTAAACGGCCTGGTGGGACTCGACCGGTTGAAGCAAAATTCGACGGCCCAGGCGGGGTGCAGGCTCTACCTGACCAAGGCGCTCGGCGTGGGCGTGCTGTCCACCGCGCAGAAGCGCGGGTTGCTTTCGGACGCCGACGCGGCCGTGGCGTTACAAAGCATGGTTACCCTGAACAAGGTGGGAGAGACGCTGGGGACCATTGCCGGCGTACGGGCTTTGACGGACGTGACGGGTTTCGGATTGCTCGGTCATCTTTCGGAGATGTGCGAGGGGAGCGGGGTTTCGGCCACGGTCGTGTTCGACCGGGTACCGGTGATCCCGTCGGTGGCGGGTTACCTGGCGCAGGGTTGTATACCCGGGGGGACGCACCGTAACTGGGCCAGCTATGGCAGTAAGATCGGGCCGCTTACGGACGAGCAGCGGTATATACTCGCCGATCCGCAAACCAGCGGGGGGCTTTTGATAGCGGTAACCGAAGAGGCCGCCCCGGCCGTGGAGCTGCTGTTACCCGAGGGGTATCGTCACGCGCTGGGGCGGTTGGAGCCCTTCACCAAAGGGCCTCTCATCCGGGTTGTGTGAGATTAGCAAAGCGAGATATCGGTCACAGGGTGGCGATGTCTATGACGAAGCGATAGCGCACGTCGCCCTTGAGCATGCGCTCATATGCCGTCGTGATGTCCTTGATGTCGATCATCTCGATGTCGGAAACGATGTTGTGCTCCCCGCAGAAATCCAGCATCTCCTGAGTTTCCAGGATACCGCCGATGCCGGAACCGGACAGGCTCTTGCGACCGCCTAGCAGGCTGAAGGCTTTTATCATGGAGGGCTTTGGCGGTACGCCAACGCAGATGTGGGTGCCGTCGGTCCGAAGCATCGACATATACATGTTGATGTCGTGCTCGGCGGAGACCGTGTCAAGGATAAAATCGAAGGTGTGTTGCGCGGCCTTGACCTGCTCCGGGTCGGAGGTGACCAGAAAGTGATGGGCACCCAGTTTTTTGGCGTCCTGCTCCTTTTTAGGTGAGGTGCTCAGCACCGTTACTTCGGCGCCGAAGGCGACCCCGAACTTTACACCCATGTGGCCGAGACCGCCGAGGCCGATGACGGCCAGCTTGTGCCCTTTGCCCACCTTCCAGTGTCGCAGGGGGGAATAGGTGGTGATGCCCGCGCAAAGCAGGGGTGCGCTGGCGGCCAGGTCCAGGTTTTCCGGTATATGGAGGACGAAGTCCTCGTTTACGACGATCGTATTGGAATAGCCGCCGTAGGTGGGCGTTTTGTGGTCCTGTTCCAAACCATTATAGGTCTGGGAATTGCCTTTCAGACAGTATTGCTCCAAGTCCCGTTTGCAGTTTTCGCATTCGCGGCAGGAATCGACCATGCAACCGGTGCCGGCCAGGTCGCCTACCTTGAATTTGGTAACCTTGTCGCCTACTTTGATGACACGGCCCACGATCTCGTGGCCGGGCACCATCGGGAAAATGCCCTCGAACCAGTCGTTCTTAATTTGGTGGAGGTCGGAGTGGCAAACCCCGCAAAATTGGATGTCGAACTGGACGTCGTGGGGGCCGACGTCACGGCGTTGAAAGTCCCAGGGGGCGAGGTCGGTGGTGGGGGTTTGGGCGGCGTAGCCTTTGACCTTTATCATGTTGTTAGCGTTTTTGTGGAGCAAAGTTGAGGAAAATCCCGCAACCTTATGTTACGCATATTTGAATTAGCGGGTTTCGAAGAGGCTTAAGGCATCGCTGCTGGAGGCCCGTACTGCATTTCGACCGTGCATTGCCGTCGGCAAAACACGGTCGAAATGCGGTACGGGCCTCCAACAGCTTGCGTGCCTTAGGTCTTCGGTGCAGGGGCCATAGGTGATCAGGCGGCAGTTTTTGGGGAGCCGTTGGAGGACGGTTTGGAGGAGAGCGCCGCGGAAGGGGGTGTATAGGAAGAAGACGGTGCCGCGTTCGAGGTCGGCATTTTGGGCGTCGGCATTGATGAAGGTTACATCGTCTAGTTGTAGCGCTTCGGCGACGCGCGTTGCGTAGGCGTGGAAAGCGGGGTCGATCTCGACGCCGATGGCGGGGATATTGGTGAGGAGGTTGACGAGGATGGAGGGCTGGCCTAGGCCGGAACCGAGGTCGACGAAGACGTCGGTGGGTTTCAGGTATTGGGTTAGCTCGAGGATGAGGTGGGCGGGGGTCTTTTGGTAGTAGACCATGTCGGGCCCGGGTGTTATCGTTGGTTCGGGGAGGGGGCCGCCGGGGAGGAGTTTCTGGAGGAAGAGATCGAGGACGCCGTAGCCCGGTTCGTAAGGAGGGGGTACGTAGGTGTCGATGAGCTCGCGCAAATGGCGGCGCGCCCGGGGGCGAAGTCGTTCAAAGAGACGATCATCGACCGCTTCAAGGGCGGAGCGAAGGAGCTCCAGCTCGTCGAGGGCTTCGGCGCGGGCGACGAAGTTGGGTTCGTCGAAGAGCGGATTTTTTCCGGATATAGAAAATGGTTTTCCTGATTCGTCCATGATGTCTGTTGCTGGTCGGGGACTTTTGCGGTGAAAATAAACTGCTATGTCTAAATATACCACGATTCTATTTTTTCTGTTTACTGCTTTTTCCGGCGCAAGGGCGCAACAGACGGCCGGCACGATCACGGGGACGGTGAAAACGGCGGATGGGAAACCCGCCGAGTTTGTCAGCGTGACGCTGGCCGGGGCGGGTAGGACGGTATCGGTGAACGCCGCCGGGCACTATACGATCCATAACGTCAAGCCGGGGTCCTATCGCCTGGAGGCCAGCCTGGTCAGCCTCGTGCCTGAATACAAAACGGTCGATGTCACGGCGGGGATAACCGTTACGGTCGACTTCGTCCTGGGGGAGAACAGCCGTCAGCTCAACGACGTGACGATCAATATCCGCAAAGCGGGCCGGTATACGGTGCTCAAGAGCGACGACATGGCCAAGATGCCGCTGAACGACCTGGAGAACGCACAGGTGTATACGACGGTGAGCGCCGGGTTGCTGAAGGACCAGTCGGTGTACACCCTGGATGACGCCCTCAGGAACGTGCCGGGCGCGAGCAAATTGTGGGCGGCTACCGACCGGTCCGGGTTCGGGAACGGGAGTTCCTTCGTGCTGCGGGGTTTTCAGCTCAATACCTATTTACGGAACGGCATACCGGCAAACGTCAGCACCACTATCGACAACGCCAATATCGAAAGCATCGAAGTGTTGAAAGGGCCTTCGGCCACGCTGTTCGGGAGCGCCGTTACGTCGTATGGCGGTCTGATCAACCGGGTGACGAAAAAGCCCTTCTCCTCCGTAGGGGGCGAGATTGCCTATACCGGCGGCAGCTATGGTTTCAACCGCCTGACGGCAGACGTGAATACGCCCCTGGATTCCGCGAAAAAGCTGCTGCTCCGGGTCAACGCTGCGTTGAATACGCAGAATTCCTGGCAGGACGCGGGCTTCCACAAAGATATTTTCGTGGCGCCCAGCCTGTCCTATAAGGCCAGCGACCGGTTGTCCTTTTCCCTGGACGCGGAGATGTATGCGGCGCAGGGGACGACGCCGCAATTGTTTTTCTTTAATTCTACCGTCGCCCAGCTGGGCGTAAACAGCGCGGATAAGTTGAACCTCGACTATAACCGTTCGTACATCAGCAACGACCTGTCGATGAATTCCACGAACCTCAATTTTACCGGGCAGATGAACTACAAGCTCTCGTCTTCCTGGACGTCGCAGACAAACGTCACGTCGGTGCATACGCGTTCCTATGGACCCATGCCGTATATGTACCTGCTGCCCGGGAACAACGAGATATCCCGGAACGTTTGGACCATAGACGGCTCGGACCAGACGCTCGACATACAGGAGAACGTAGTGGGACGGTTCAGCACCGGTTTCCTGAAGCACCGCCTGTTGCTGGGCGCCGACTTTTATAATTACAACGCCAGCGTCCGTTATCATGAGTTCATGGGCACGGTGGATGGGCAAACCGCCGCGGACCTGTTCGACATCATCCCCACAACCGGTTCGATCCCCGCCTACTACAACTTCGACAAAGCAAAGGTCGACTCGGCCTATGCCAACAGCCCCGCGGACCCATACCCGTATACGATCTTCAACAAGACCTATATCTCCAGCGCCTATGCGTCGGATGTGATCAACGTCACGGACCGGTTGATCGTAAATGCCGCCCTCCGGCTGGATCACTTCGACTTCAAGGGGAACTACAGCCCCGAAGACGGCACGACCAGCGGGGGATACCAGCAGACGGCGCTCTCGCCCAAGTTCGGTCTGGTCTACCAGCTGCTCAAGAACAGGCTGTCGCTGTTCGGAAATTATCAGAACGGCTTTACCAACGAGACCGGCACGGACTACCTGGGTCACGCCTTCAAGCCTGAGCAGGCTAACCAGTGGGAAGGCGGCGTAAAGGCGAACGTTTTCGACGGACGTTTAAGCGGTACCGTCAGTTATTACGACATCCGCGTCGGCAACATCCTGCGGACGGACGTGAACCACCCCAATTTTCAGGTGCAGAACGGCACCGAGGTCAGCAAGGGCATCGAAGTCGAACTCCAGGCCAACCCCTTCGCCGGGTTCAATATCACGGCGGGGTATGCGCACAACGACGCAAAGTACACCAACGCGGACGCGGACGTCAATGGCCTGCGCCCGAACAGCTCGGGTCCGCAGGAAATGGCCAACCTTTGGCTGAGCTATCGCTTCATTACGGGCGCCGTCAAGGGGCTAGGCTTTGGTTTCGGTGGCAACTACGCCGGCAAAGCCCTGGTGGAAAGCAGCCGGAGCGAAGGGCAGTTCTGGGTCCCGGAATATACGCTGCTCAACGCGAGCTTGTTTTACGACGCGGGCCGGTTCCGGTTGTCTGCCGGCGTGAACAACCTGACCGACAAGAAGTACTGGATCGGCTGGTATACGGTGAATCCTCAACAACCCCGTAGCGTCAATGGAAGTATCGCGTTCCGTTTCTAAGCGTTGGTTCTGGTGGCACCGTTGGTCGAGCCTGGTGTGCACGCTGTTCCTGTTGATGCTGTGCGTCACCGGGTTGCCGCTGATCTTCGGGGATGAAATCGACCATTGGCTGAACCCGACGCACTACGAGGACCTGCCGGCCTCGACGCCGCTCACGGACCTGGATTCCCTGGTGCAGCGGTCGCTGACCCTGTACCCGGACCAGCGCGTGACTTCGGTCTTTGTCGACGACGATGAGCCGCAGGTGCTGGTGAATATGGCGCCCACGTGGTGCTGGGACGATCCGCTACGGCATTCGCTCCAATATGACGCTCGCACGGGCCGGTTACTGGAGGACGAACCGCCTTTTGTCCATAAAAAACGAACGTTTACCGAAGTTATGCTCGACCTGCACCGCGGGCTGTTCCTCGACCTGCCCGGGGAGCTGTTCCTGGGGGTGATGGGGGCGCTTTTCGCGATCTCCATCGTGTCGGGTATCGTGCTCTACGGGCCCTTTATGAAAAAGGCGGCCTTCGGAACGGTCCGCCGCCGGCTGAAGTGGCTCGACCTGCACAACCTGCTGGGGATCGCCACGGCGGTGTGGTTGTTGGTCGTCGGGTTGACCGGCGTGCTCAATGAACTATCGACGCCGTTGTTCGGGCTTTGGCAGGTGACGGATGTGAAAAAGCTCCTGGATGGATACAAAGGGCGGTCTTCGCCGGTTGTATTGTCTTCGGTGGATTCGGCTTACGTCGAGGCGCAGCGTGCATTGCCGGGCATGCGGGTCACGAGCGTGGTGTTTCCCGGGAATCCCTACGGCAGCCCCTATCACTACTTGTTGTGGGCAAAAGGCAGCGAGGCATTCAGTTCCCGCCTGTTCAGCCCGGCCCTGGTGGATGCCGGAACCGGGAAGCTCGACGTGGTGGTTCGCATGCCGTTTTACCTGAGGGCCATAGAAGTGTCGAGACCATTACACTTCGGCGACTACGGCGGGACGCCGCTCAAGGTGATCTGGGCGGTTTTCGACCTGGTCGCGATCGGTGTTTTAATCAGCGGAATAGTCTTATGGGCAAAAAGATAAAAACCTGGCGCATGCCGGGCGTACTCGGCGCCTGTACCATGGCGGGGCTTTTGACGGCCTTGTTTGGGTGCCCGGGCGGCTGGATATTGATGATTATCCCTTTAGGGGTGATAGGATGGTTTGCCGGAAGGCAAGTGGCGAAAGGCTGGTCTTCGTCTTGAACAGCTTGGTAAAGGACTGCGGGTGCTCGAAGCCCAGGTCGTAGGCAATCTCACTGATCGTAAGGGCGGTGGTGGATAGTTTCTCCTTGGCCTTTTCGATGAGCTTGTCGTGTATGTGCTGCTGGGTGCTCCGGCCGGTCAATACCCGCAGCAGACCGCTGAGGTAATTGGGGGAGACGTTCAATTCGGCGGCGATGTGCTGTACGGAGGGGAGCCCTTTTGTTACGAGGTCGTCGCTGTCGAACCAGTCCGTGAGCATTTTTTCCAAACGTTCGAGGACGCGGTGGTTGGCTATCTTCCGGGTGATGAACTGGCGGTGGTAGAACCTTTCGGCGTAGGTGAGCAGGAGCCCGAGCTGGGCGACGATGACGTCCTGGCTGTAGGCGTCGATGCTCGAGCGGTATTCCTGTTCGATGTGGAGCATGAGGTCGTTGATCGTGGATTCTTCCTTTTCGGAGAGGTGCAGCGCTTCGTGCACGGCGTAGTCGAAGTATTCGTGCTGGCGAATGGTTTTAGCCAGGGGCGTATTCCACAGGAAGTCCGGATGGACGAGGAGTATCCAGCCCTCGGGTTTGCCGTTGTTTTTATAAATGGAAAAAACCTGGCCGGGGGCGAGGAAGAACATTGTGCCGTTGTCGAAGTCGTATTCCCGCTGGCCGTATTTCATCCGGCCCTCGAAATTCCTTTTGACCGAAATCATATAGAAATCGAGGTTGATGTCCTGGTCGGTGTTCTGCATCACGGGCGCGCTGGCGAAATTGATCAGGCTGATCAGGGGGTGCTCCGGTTTGGGGAGCCCCCTGAACAGGTGGTAGTCGGCAATGGATTTAATCTTTGTTGGCATGTCTTATGCATTATTGTAGGCCTCGACGAAGGTGGGTAAGAATGCTTCCAGCTTTGTCGCTCCCCAGGTTTGGGGCTTGTGCTTCTGGAAGTCCCTGCCCAGGTCGCCCTTGTGCATACTGGAGTACATTTCGGTGAGGTCGGCGGCCAGCCCGGCGGGCATCCCGTTTGCTTCCATTCCCTGACGCATCTGGTCGTCGGTGATGACGGTCCATGACAGGTCGGGTTTTCCGATGGCTTCCCCTAAGGTACGCGCAATTTCATTGCCGCTCCGCTCTTCGCTGGCAACGTAGCGGATGCTTTTCCCGGTTTTCTGGAGCTCTTCGGCGATGACAGGGGCGATGTCGGCCGGTTCGACCAGCGGGATGATGTCGTCTCCGCCGTAGTTCGCCATGATGCGGCCGGTTTTGCGGATCATGCCCGCAAAGTTCAATAGGTTGTAATTGAAATACGTGGGCCGTATATGGGTCACGGATACGCCGTCGAGCGCATTGAATACCTGTTCCGCCTCGTAAGCGCCGAGGATGATACCGGTCCCTTTGTCCAGGTCGGCGCCGATGCTGCTGAGGTGGATGGCGCGTTGTATCGAGGCGTCTTGTATGGCCCGGGCATAGTTCCGGGCGGTCTCGCGGTAGTACGCGACCCGATCGGGGGCGGTATGCTGGGCCGGAGGAACCATGCAATAGACGGCGTCTGCGCCCCTGAAGGTGGTTGTCAGGAAGCCGGTGTCTTCCATACGGCCTATGGCGGCTGTTGCGCCCAGGGCTTCGATCTCTTTTTGTTTGGCGGGGTTGGTGGTGATGACGGTAACGGTATGGCCCTGTTGGGTCAGGAGGGTGGTAAGGGGGTGGCCGATGTGGCCGAGGGAGCCGGTGAGGATGAGCTTCATTTGTTTTTTTTACAAATGTCCACCGGCGGTTTCCGGTACGCTTAACCGATTCTACGTTTATAGTAGTCGAAAAGGGGGTCAATAAATATTTATTGTATTTCGATAAATATTTATCTATATTTGAGAAAAATTGAGCATGAAACATATATTGTAATATGAGTACGTTTACCATCAAAACCATGAGCCCGCAGTTGCTGGTCGCCGACCTGGAGTGGGCTATAACCTTTTATACGGAGAAGCTGGGTTTCCGGCTGGACTTCCGGTATGAAGACTTTTATGCGGGCATTGTCAAGGACGGCGTCTCGATACACCTGAAGTGCGGGGAAGGGCGAAAGGACTTCGAGCTGACCTTTTCGGTTCCGGATGTGGAGGGCGCCTATGCGGCGCTGGACGGCGTGACCATTGCGCAACCACTCCGGGAAATGCCCTATGGGAAGGAATTCTATATCGCGGACCCGGACGGGAATGTGCTGGCTTTTTTACAAATCGATTAAAATTATTTTATGAAAAAAACAAGAACAGATTGGATCCTGGCGGTCATGAACGTACTGGCCTGGATCGTATTTATCGGCTGCATGGTCGAGGCCGGCGGGGTTCTTTTCGGCTGGGTGTATAGTTTCTGGCAGCCCCTGGCGGCTAACGATATTTTTCCGCACCAGGACTATCATTTGCTGCGGGATTTCAGCCTGGCGCAGTTTTCCGTGGCGGTTTTCCTGACGGCGGCGGTGATGCTTTTTGCCGGATATACCGCCTACCTGGTGATCCTGGTATTGTCGCGGATAAAACTATCGAACCCGTTCACTATGGACATCGCCCTGCGACTGGAACGGATCAGCTATTTCCTGGTGGCGACCTGGGTCGTGGCGATGCTCAAGGATATCCATAGCCATTGGCTGGAAGATCGGGTGCCGGGTCTGAAGGTCGCGACATTTTCCGGGGACTTTATTATTACGGCCGGCATTGTCTTTGTCTTTGCGCAAATCTTTAAGAAAGGCGTGGAGTTGCAAACCGAAAACGAGCTAACCGTATAACCGATGCCTATTATCGTAAACCTGGATGTGATGATGGCCAGGCGGAAGATGTCGCTCGGCGAGCTTGCGGAGAAGGTGGACCTGACGCTGGCGAATTTGTCGATCCTGAAAACGGGGAAGGCCAAGGCGGTGCGCTTCAGTACGCTGGAGGCGATTTGCAAGGCGCTTGATTGCCAGCCGGGGGATTTGCTGGAATACAAAGACGAGCTATCTTAGGCGGATACGCGGCCGGAGGCGAGGAATACTTAATAATTTCTTCAAACCGGGAGCGGCGAACTGCGGCTACATTTGTTTCCCACCAAATCGTTCAACATGGGGAAACTCTACTCACTCCTTTGCGTCCTCTTATTGCCTTTTGTCAGTAACGCCCAGATCGTCTGGGACTTTTCTACGGCTACGCCGCTGTCGGGCGTGCCGGCCGGGATCACCGTGTCGGCTGTGTCGCAGGGAAACAATAACGGCACGACCACGTTGCTGACGACGACTTCGGCGTCTTCGGCGTATCCGGGCGCTACCGGCGGTAACAACGCCGGGGCCGCCGCCAACGTTGGCGGGTACAGGCCGGACACTACGACTTATTTCGAATGGACGCTGACACCCGCCGCGGGTGTGGCGGTTACCGTCACCCAGATTAGCTTCGGAAGCCGCTCCACGGGGACCGGGCCGCAGGCGTACGACATCCGTACGAGCCTGGACAATTTTGCCGCTCCGGCCGCCACGGGGTCGCTGGCCAACAACAGCGCGTGGGCGCTTATCAGTAGTCCTACGGCGCTCCCGGGCACCCCGGGACAAGCCATCACTATCCGCATTTACGCGTATAACGGCACGGGTAACGCGTCGAAGAACACCGCTAACTGGCGGATCGACGACCTCAGTGTCCTGGCTACGGCATCGGGCAACGTGCCGGTCCCGGCGATAACGGTCTTTCCCGCCTCCCTATCGGGCTTTGCCGCGGTGGCGGGGAGCGCCTCGCCGGCGCAAACGATCACCGTCGGTGGGGTCAACCTGACGGCAGGTATTTCGGCGACGGCATCCGCGGGATTCGAACTTTCCCGGGATGGGAGCAATTTCAGCGCTACCGTCGGACTTGCCCAAACGGGCGGGACGGTGGCGGATACCGCCTTGCTGGTACGGCTGGCCGCCGGTGCGCCCTCGGGTGTCGTCAACGGGACGGTCACGCTCCGCTCGGCGGGCGCAGACTCCACCCTGGTACAACTCACGGGTTCGGTAACCTCGCCCGCTGCGAAAGTGGTTGTCAACCAGGTGTATGGCGGCGGGGGGAATTCGGGCTCCGTTTTTTCCAATGACTTTATCGAGCTCTTTAATGACGCGGACACGGCCGTAAACCTCAACGGCTGGTCGGTTCAATATTCCTCTTCTGCGGGCACTTCCTGGCAGGTAACGCCGTTGACCGGGACGATTCCGCCGCACGGGTTTTTCCTGGTACAGGAAGCGGTTGGCGCGAGCCCCAACACGCCGTTGCCGGCACCGGACGTTATCGGGTCCATCGCCATGAGCGCGACGACGGGGAAGGTCCTTTTGAGCAACGCAGCCGCCGCCCAAACGGGCGCCGATCCTTCGGGCGCGACGGTCATCGACCTCGTCGGCTATGGGCCGGGCGCCACCGGCTTCGAAGGCGCTCCCGCGCCGGTGCTGACCAACTCCACTGCGGATGTGCGCGTCCCAGACGGTGGGGACTCGGGTAACAACGCCACCGACTTCCAGGTCAATACGCCCAACCCGAGGAACAGCACGTATACCACGGCGCCGCCGATGGTGCAGAGCCTTGTGCCGGTCAACGGCGCGGCATCGATACCGTCGAGCGTCGTTCCGGTCCTGGTGTTTACCAAACCGGTTGCCAAAGGCGTCGGTAACATTACTTTGGTGGTCAACGGAACCGATAGCACCGTCATCCCGGTGAGCGACACCCGGATCGCGGTGAGCAACGACTCGGTCGTGCTGCATGTGTCGCTGGTGGGCGGGAATACGTACGCAATCCGCATCGGCGCGGGCACTTTCGTGGATGCCTTTGGTAACGCTTTTGCCGGTCTTTCCAGTGGCTGGAGCTTCAGTACGTATAACAATACCATCGCCCAAACGCTGCCTTACGCCACCAGCTTTGACAGTTGTCTCGGGAGCGGGCTGCTGCCCAATGGGTTCACCGCCTTTAGCGTGACGGGCGCCCAGGTATGGGACTGCACCACCTTTGGCCGAGACAGCAGCAATCTGGCCGGTACGACGGCTTTTGGCCACGCCATTGAGATCAATGGTTTTGCTGGCGGCGTCAACAACCCCAACCAGGATTGGCTGATCTCGCCCCGGTTCAACCTGGCAGGGACGACCTACCCGCTGCTGAACTTCTGGAGCCGCAACGCCTTCACCGGCGCGCCGCTGACGCTGGAGGTCTCAACCGATTATACCGGTTCGGGCAACCCCACCTTGGCCCACTGGGCCGTGCTGAACGGCAAGTTCCCCAGCGTGGCTTCCGATGTCTGGACCCTGTCCTCCAACATCGACCTGTCCACCCTTAAGGACAGCACCGTCTACTTTGCCTTCGTTTATACATCGTCCGACCAGGACGGCTCGCGCTGGACGGTGGACGATGTCAGCCTGGTCAATTCGCTGACCCCGCCGCCCCCGAGCCTCACCCTGAGCACGGACAACTTCGAGTTCGGCTATACGGCCTTCCGCAGCGTGGCCACGCAAAAGCTCCTGGTGACTGGGAACGATCTTACGTCTCCGATAACGATCACCGGCTCGTCGGTCTTCCAGGTCTCCACCGACAGCGTACACTTCAGCGATTCGGTGTCCCTGACCGCCGCGGTAGCCAACAACAAGACCCTGCCGGTGTATATCCGGTTTATACCGGAAGCATCCAACCGGCAGTTCATCGACTCGGTCCTGGTCCTCATTTCCGATTCGACGGCCGTCGTAAACGTCAAGGGAAACAGCATAGACCCCGCCTCCACGCTGAGCGTGATCGACTGGAACCTGAACTGGTTCGGCACCCCCGATCCCACGCTCGGACCCACCGACAAGGCGTTGCAGAAAAGGAACGTGGGTACGGTCCTCCCAAGCCTGCACGCGGATCTCTACGCCCTGGAAGAAGTATGCGACGAGGCGGCCCTCGACTCCATCGTCGCCACCATGCCGGGTTATGCGGTCATCGTTGGGCAATTCGGGTCTTTCTCCAACCCGACGATTCCCGGAGGCCCCGATCCGATCAACACGATCCAGAAGCTGGCCTTTGTCTATAACACGGCTAAGATCACCGCGATCCGGACGGATTCGTTGCTGACCCTGGGCACCAGCAACCCGCTCGATCCTTCTACTACCTATTATAACGACTGGTCGAGCGGCCGGTTCCCCTATATGCTGACCGCGAGCGTGACGCTGAGCGACAACCAGGGTGGAACCAATACGCAGACCTTCCGCTTTATCAACGTCCACGCCAAGGCGAACACCTCGCCGGTGCTGACGGCCTATGCCCGCCGCGCCGACGGCGCCCGGGCCCTCGATTCGCTGCTGAAAGCGCAGTACCCCAGCGATAACGTCGTGATCCTGGGGGACTTCAACGACGACCTGAACCAAACCATCACAGCGGGCGTCAATCCGCCGGTGACTTCCTGGAGCGCCTTTACGATCGGCGACTCGTCGCTGTACAAGTTCCCGACCCAGCCGCTGAGCCCCACCGGCCAGCACTCGGACGTCAATTACAGCAGCGTGATCGACAACGTCATCATCAGCGACACGGTGAACCGGTTCTACCTGCCGGCTTCGGCCACGGTTCGTTCGGACGTCGCGGGCCTGGTGACCAACTACGGTACCACGACGACGGACCACTATCCGGTATATACCCAATTCTCGTTCACGCCACCCGCGACCGGGCCGATCCGGCCGCCGCTGATCTTTACCGGTCAAAAGCAGGGCAGCACGGCGTTGTTGACATGGATAACCACGCCCGATAACGACACCAAGGTTTTCGAAGTGCAAAAGAGCCTCGACGGACGGGTTTTCCTGCCGATCGGCCTGGTTGCGGCTCGTTCCAGCAACGCTACGGATACCGCGACGACGTATAATTTCACGGACCCGCTGCCGTTGCCGGGCACAGATTACTATAGGCTCAAGGAGATCGAATCGATCGGGAACTCGACGCTGTCCAACACCGTCAGCCTGACCTTCCCGCTGCCGCTTACGTTGACGATCAGCCCCAATCCGGCCTTTGGGTCGACCAGGGCCATCGTCGCCCACGCCGACGGACCGTATGTCATCCAGGTGCTGAACCTGAGCGGGACTACGCTGAAGCAACAGACGGGGACGCCCGATGCTCAGGTCAATACGATCAGCCTGAGTGGGTTACGCGCGGGTATATATGTGGTGAAGGTTACTACTTCGGACCAGGTGGGGACGGGGATGTTGCTGGTATTGTAAAATGATGTTTATTCGTTTGGGCCGCCTGGTGTATTGCCAGGCGGCCTTTTTATTGCCTCGATGGTATACCCGACCGCGGTGCTGAGGTCGGTGGCCTTACCGCTATCGGTGTGGACCCAAAGGAGGCCCTGCTTCCGGATAGTGATCGTGGGCAACACCGAGCGGCTGGCGTGGCCGGGAATATGGAAGTCGGAGACTACATAATACTCGTCCGAGTGGTGCTCGCGGACGGTTGCTTCGAGGAGGATGTTGAGCCGCGCGGCGTCTACCCCGAAGTTGAAACGGATGTCGAAGGTTGCGGTGATCATGCTGCAGGAAGTTGGACGAATAAAAATTGCAAAACAAAGGAAATGCCAGCCGGGGACGCCGCTGAAAAATTGACTTACCCCCGAAAAATTTACAGGGGTGCACTGAAATTTTGTCCTGGGGGCTATAAAAGTTCGGGGGGGAGCGGGCTATTTAGATAAGATTTCGGGGCTGGGGCGAAGCGTGGGAAAATCCGGACATTCTTTGGAGTTTTAGCGAAATAGCTTGTTGTATGAGTCGGATTATTCTTCCCCTGGAGACGGTGGGCCTGGGCGATATAGGGCTGGTCGGGGGTAAATGTGCGTCACTGGGTGAGATGTTGCAGTTCCTGACGCCTTTGGGGGTGGCGATCCCGGGCGGGTTCGTGGTGACGACCCAGGCGTACTGGCAGTTTTTGGAAGGGAGCGGGTTGCTTCCGTTCGTGGAACGGGAGCTGGCCGGGATCGATCATGGGAATGTGGAGTCGCTGAGACGGGGCGGGTTGAAGATCCGGCAGGCGATTTCGAACGCGCGGTTCCCACAGGAGCTGTCGCTACAGATCATCGGCGCGTATGAGGAGTTGTCGGGGCGCTATGATCAGACGGCGACGGACGTGGCGGTGCGGTCGAGCGCTACGGCGGAGGACTTGCCGGAGGCGAGCTTCGCAGGGCAGCAGGAGACGTACCTGAACGTACGGGGGCCGGCGGCGTTGATCGACGCGGTGAGGAATTGTTTCGCTTCGCTATTTACGGACCGGGCGATCAGCTATAGAAAACAGTTTGGGTTCGAAGCCTCCACGATCGGGTTGTCGGTGTGCGTACAGAAGATGGTGCGCTCGGACCTGGCGTCGAGCGGGGTGGCGTTTTCGCTGGATACGGAGTCGGGTTTCCGCGACCTCGTGGTGATCAACGGGTCGTATGGCCTGGGTGAGATGGTCGTGCAGGGATCGGTGTCGCCGGACGAGTTCCTCGTGTTCAAGCCCACGCGGCGGGAAGGATTTGCGTCTATTATCGAGCGTCGGTTGGGCGCGAAGGATAAGATTATGGTGTACGGTGATCGGAGCGATCAGCGGACGCGGATCATCCCGGCGGAAGAGGGACAGCGGTACAGGTTTTGTCTGACGGACGCCCAGGTATTGCAGCTGGCGGACTGGGTGATCGCGATCGAGGACTATTATTCGCGGGTCAAGGACCGGTGGTGCCCGGTGGATGTGGAGTGGGCGATAGATGGGTTGCATGGCGGTTTGTTTGTCGTACAGGCGCGGCCGGAGACGGTTCACAGCCGGCGATCGGATACGAGCTTGACGGAGTATCGGCTGGCTGCCGGCGTGGAGCGGCGGTTGTTGGGGAAGGGGATTGCGGTGGGCGATAAGGTGGCGACGGGGTCGGTGAATATTTTATATTCACTGGACAAAAGGGTTGGGGGACGGGAGTTCCTGCAGGGGGACGTATTGGTAACGGATATGACGGACCCTGATTGGGAGCCGATTATGAAGATCGCGTCCGCGATCGTTACGAATAAGGGCGGCAGGACGTGTCATGCGGCGATCGTGGCGCGGGAGATGGGCGTGCCGGCGATTGTGGGGTGCGGGAATGCGACGGATTGGTTAAAGGATGGGCAGGTGGTGACGGCGTCTTGTGCGGAGGGGGAGGATGGATACGTGTATGAAGGGGCGCTGCCATTTGAGTGCGTGACGACGGAGCTGGCGGATTTGCCGGAGGTGTCGACGCCCATTATGTTGAACGTGGGGTCGCCAGCGTCGGCGTTCCAGTATGCGCATTTGCCGCACAGCGGCGTGGGGCTTGCCCGCGAAGAATTCATTATCAACAACTATATCCAGGCACATCCGCTGGCCTTGTTGCGGCACCGTTCCACCGGTGACGCGGCGTTGAGCTCGGCCATCGGGGAGTTGATCCGCGGGTTCAAGGACGAGGAGACTTATTTCATCCAAAAGCTGTCGTATGGGATCGGCAAGATCGCGGCGGCGTTTTATCCGAAACGGGTGATCGTGCGGTTTTCGGATTTCAAGAGCAACGAGTACCGGAATTTGCTGGGTGGCGCGCACTTCGAGCCGGTCGAGGAGAACCCGATGATAGGCTGGCGCGGCGCGTCCCGGTATTATTCCGAATCCTATAAAGAGGCGTTCGGGCTCGAATGCCGGGCGATCCGACTGGTGCGGGACGTGATGGGGCTTTCCAATGTGGCGGTGATGATCCCGTTCTGCCGGACGGTGGAGGAGCTGCTGCGGGTCCGCGGCGTGATGGAGGAATATGGGTTAATTCCGGGACGCCGGGGTATCGACGGCGAGCTGGAGTTATTCCTGATGGCCGAACTACCGTCAAATATCCTGCTGGCGCGCGAGTTCGCGGAGCATATCCATGGGTTTTCCATCGGGAGTAACGACCTCACCCAACTAACGCTGGGGCTGGACCGGGACTCGGCTCTGGTCGCCCATTTGTACGACGAGCGGAACGCGGCGGTGAAGGCGTTGCTCCGGCAGCTCATCCGTACGGCTAAGGAATGTGGGGTTAAGGTGGGGATCTGCGGCCAGGGGCCTTCGGACTTCCCGGAGCTGGCCCAGTTCCTGGTGAAGGAAGGGATCGATAGTATTTCGGTGACACCCGATTCGCTGGTCAAAACCATCCGGGCGATAAACGCGGTTACTTGCGTTTGCTAACGGGGAGGGGTAGGCTGTAGGCGGTTTTCATCCGTCCTTCGCTAAGGACGAAGGACGACTGCACGGAACCGAGGTTCGGCAGGGTAGACAGCTTCTTCATCAGAAACGTGTTGTATTCGTTCATATTGCCGGTGACTACCTTCAGCAGGTAGTCGAACGGGCCGGCGAGACGGTGACATTCCATCACCTCTGGGAACTGGGCAATATCCCGGGCGAAGCACTCGAGGGTTGGTTGTGCGTGCTCCTTGAGCTGGACGGTGGTATACGCCACGAGGTTTTTGCCGACGAGCTCACGGTTGAGGATCGCGACATAGCCTTCGATGATCCGGGCTTCCTCCAGCTTCCGGATGCGCTCGTGGATAGCCGTCACGGATTTGCCGAGCTTGGCCGCGATCTCTTTGTTGGTCAGGCGGGCGTCGTGCTGCAGGAGATTCAATATACGGACGTCGTCTGTGTCTAGTTCGGCTAGCATAGGCATTCGTTTGCGACAGACGTCAAAAGTAGATGTTTAATTCAGTATTTGGTATGGGCCTTTATGTAAACGATTGTTCTGGCGACGATGGTGTCGATCCCGGGATGATCGACGTTGTTGAAGCCATGGTCGCCGTTGGGGACTTCGATGAATTCATTGTCTGCGGAGGCTTCGTCAAGCTGTTTGTGGAGCTTCCTCGATTGCTTCAGCGGGACGACCTTGTCGTGGGTGCCGTGGAGGATGAGGGTAGGGACGTAGTGGAGGCCGCTTTGATTTAACACCGACCAGCCGGCGAGCGTTCGTCTTATTTCCGGACGGTCCCGTTTTTGCCTGATGTCGAGGTTGGTGAAGGCGATGATCAACTGGTTGCGGATGTCGTAGATCTTTCTAAGGAAGGTTTTGAATATCAGTGTGGTGATGGGACTCGCATGGGTTTTGAAAAGCATGTTCAGGTCAGTGGGGCCGAAGTTGTCGATGATGTAGTCGAATTTGCCTTTATAGCCGCATAGTAGTGCGAGGTGTCCTCCGGCGGAGGCGCCCCACAGACCGAAGTGGGTGGTGTCGAGGCGGTATTGCGTGGCATTTGTTTTTAGCCAGCGGACTGCGTCGTCGCCATCTTCGATGGGCGTGGGGAAGTGAGCGGTGGCGCTGAGGAGGGTATAGTCGATGCTGGCGACGGCGTAGCCGTTGAGCAGGAGCTGGTCGCGCAACCGGGGCAGGTAGTAGCCCTCGTCGAGGGACTTGTCCCCCCGCACCCAGGCGCCGCCGTGTATGATGATGACGACGGGCCTGGGCGATGTACCAGCGGGCTCGTAGAGGTCGAGCTTCAGGGTGTCTTTGTAGGGGACGTCCTTATATATCTGTTGGGCATGCAATGCCTGTGCGAGCCATATAAGTGAGACGAAGAGCGTGATTTTCATCCGGTAAAGTTAGCCGTTTCGGAGCGCTTCGGCGGCTTCGACCATCGCGGTCAGCGCTGCCTTTGTCTCGGGCCAGGCCCGGGTCTTCAGACCGCAGTCTGGGTTGACCCAGAGTTGTTCGGCGGGTACCACGTCCTTTGCCTTATTCAGGAGCGTCAGCATTTCCGTTTTAGATGGCACGCGGGGGGAGTGGATGTCGTAGACGCCGGGGCCGATCTCGTTGGGATACCGGAAGGTCGCGAAGGCATCGAGCAACTCCATCTGGGACCTGGAGCACTCGATGGTGATGACGTCGGCGTCCATGTCGGCGATCGCCTGGATGATGTCATTGAACTCCGAATAGCACATATGGGTGTGTATCTGCGTCGCGTCGGCGACCCCGCTGGCAGCGATGCGGAAGGCGCGGACGGCCCAGTTGAGGTATTCCTGCCAGTTGGCCTTGCGCAGGGGCAGGCCTTCGCGGATCGCGGGCTCGTCGATCTGGATGATCCGGATGCCGGCTTTTTCCAGGTCGGCGACCTCATCCCGGATGGCAAGGGCTATCTGGGCGCAGGTCAGGCTGCGCGGCTGGTCGTTGCGGACAAAAGACCATTGCAGGATGGTGACGGGGCCGGTGAGCATACCCTTGACCCACCGTTTAGTCAGCGATTGGGCATAGGAGGACCAGCGCACCGTCATGGGCTCCTTCCGGTAAACGTCGCCATATATGATAGGTGGCTTTACACAGCGGCTGCCGTAGCTTTGGACCCAACCGTTCCCGGTAAAGGCAAACCCCTCCAGCCGTTCGCCGAAATATTCCACCATATCGTTCCGCTCGAACTCGCCATGGACGAGTACGTCGATGCCGATGGATTCCTGCCAGCGGATAGCTTCCTCGGTTTCTTTGGCGATGCTATTGTCGTATTCCGTTTGCGTCAGCTCGCCTTTTTTCAGTTTAGCGCGAAGGGCCCTGATGTCGGCGGTTTGGGGGAAAGAGCCGATGGTCGTGGTGGGGAATTGCGGCAGACGCAGGGTTTCGCGCTGGCGGTTGCGGCGTTCCGGGAAAGGGTTATTCCGACGGGCGTCTCTCTCCGTGAGGGCGGCGGTCCTTGCTTTTACCTCGGGGTTATGGATAAGTGTCGAGGTGCGGCGGGTGTCGGCTTCTATTTCTATGTCGGCTGGGTTCTCCGCGAGGTTCTCTGCGAGCTTCCGAAGGGCGCTGATCTCCTGCACCTTTTGTTTGGCAAAGGCCAGCCACTGTTTGATGTGCAGGTCCGTTTCCAGGTCGAGGTCGCAGGGGACGTGGAGGAGGGAGCAGGACGGGGCGATCCAGACGCGCTCCCGGCCGATGGCATCGGTGGCTTTTTTTATGAGGTCGAGGCTCTGAAGGGTATCGTTCTTCCAGATGTTGCGGCCGTCGACTACGCCCAGGGATAAGCGGGTTTTTGCGGTGGTGAATTTCCTGGTGAGTATGTCGTCGAGCTGGGACGGGCAGCGCACCAGGTCCAGGTGAAGGGTGCCCACCGGGAGGCTGAGGGCGGTGTCGAGGTTGTCCCCGTAGCATTCGAAATAACTGGCCAGGATGATATGGAGGCCGGGGAATTTGGCGTGGATCTCCTGGTAGGTCTTCTGGAAGGCCTTTTGTTCGGTGGGGGTGAGGTCCAGCGACAAACAGGGCTCATCGAACTGAATGTAGTAGGCGCCGGCGTCGTCGAGTTTTTTGAGTACCTCGAGGTAGACGGGGAGAAGGCGTTTCAACAAGTCGAGTTTTTCGAATCCGGTTTCCTTCTCCTTTCCCAACAGCAGATAGGATACCGGGCCAAGCAATACCGGCTTAGCGTTGATACCGGCTTCTTTGGCTTCACGGTATTCATTGATCAGCTTGTTGCTGTTCAATTGGAAGGTCTGGCCGGCGGTGAATTCAGGTACGATATAGTGATAGTTGGTGTCGAACCATTTGGTCATTTCCATGGCGGTCAGGTCGTAGTCGTCTTTTTGGTATCCCCTGGCCATGGCAAAGAGCAGGTCGATGTCCGGGAGCTGTTTGTCGGTCGTCAGCGCGTGGTAGCGCCCGGGGATGGCGCCGACCATCAGGCTGGTGTCGAGCACCTGGTCGTAGTAGGAAAAATCGCCGACGGGTACGAGGTCGATACCCGCCTCCTGTTGAAGTTTCCAGTTTTGTTCGCGGATGGATCTACCCGTCGCCATCAGTTGTGTCGCGGTAATCTTGCCGGCCCAGTACTGCTCGGCGGCTTTTTTGAGCTCACGTCGGCTGCCAATCCTCGGGTAGCCTAGGTTGTGTGTTTGCATTTCGCTGCATTTTAATGGTGTAAAATGCTCTTGCTACAACGCACAATGCTGCTGTGAAAGGAAGTTGACGGACGCACGGGTCCCCTGTTGGGAGAGTATTGCATCGCACGACACCGGCTTCTATCCACGGAAGCATTGTCATTCGGCGTAGGCAGGTCTCCTGGCTTGTAACATTTTTGCCGTCCTTCCCACCTCCGGGGGAGGCAGTGGACAACTCGGGGCAAAAACGGTGGGCGTTACTTACAGTTGCGGGACAGCTTGCGATTTACACACAATTCCCTATTAACCCCGGCGCGGAACCGGGGACCTTCGTCGTTGATGAGTATAAGAAAGAGCTTTGCGGGGCGAAGGTAGGGAATTATCTATTCTCGATCCAACATACCTTTAGCTTGCGCCCGGCAAACAACCAGGCGCCGTTTTGTTTTACCATGTCGTCGTAATACCGGATACCGGCAATCATGAGCTTTTGTACGCCGTCCGGTACTTTCAGGTGGTAGGCCCGGCAATAGGTGACGCCGGTGGCCCGGTCGCCGTCGACGTGCAGGGTGCTTTGGCCGTTGAAGTGCATGGTGGACGCGTATTGGTTCAGGTCGTCGAATACGGGGAACAGGTTTTGCCTGCCGGTAACGACCTGGGTCGGCGCCGGCAGTTTTTCATCCATATATACTTCGAAACGGGTGTCCTCGGTGAAGAGAGCCATTTGGCCCCTGGCGTCGCGGGTATCCGCGCAAAAGGCGTAGGCGTCGATCAGTTCCCGGAGGGCGGTCCGGTCCTCCAGGTGTTGTACTTTTTGCTCGATGGTCATGGTATATTATTTTTTGGTGGTTACTTCGGCGGGGGTCCTCCCATACTTTTGCTTGAAGGCTGTATAAAAATGGGAAAGGTTCTCAAAGCCCAGGTCGATATAGATGTCCCGGGGTTTTTGCTTTTTCTCCCGGATGAGGTATAGCGCTTCGGAAAGGCGCTTGTTTTTGAGCCAGGTGGCGGGGGAAGTCTTAAATACCCCCGCGAAATCTCGTTTGAAACCCGTCAGGCTTCTGCCGCTTAGCCTGGCAAAGTATTCGAGGGGAGCATTATATTGGAAATTGTTGAGCATGAAAGCCTCGAGGTCCTCTTTATATGGGTCCGCAAAGTCGAATAGAAAGGTCTCGAGACCCGGGTTTAGGTGCAAGAGCAATTCGATGGCTTCGGTGGCCTTCAGGTTCAGGAGTCCTGCGCTGACATTGCTCCATCGATCTACGTAAGGGAGGAGGGATTGAAAGTAGCCCTTCCAGAAGTCGTCCTTTCGCAAGAGGATATTTTTCTTCCCCGAATACTTCTCAACGCACACGATCCCGTTTGCCTTTGAAAATTGTCGCAACCGGGTAGTGCTCAGTACTACGGAGATGCACTGGTATTTTTTACCTTCCGCGGGAATCTTGATGCTTTTGGCAAATTGGTTTCTCCGGGCGAGCAACAGGTGGCCCTCTTCCAGCACCATTTCGCCCGACTGATGATAGATGCGCGTTTGTCCCGATATCTGGTATGCCAGTACGTGTTCCGGGACAAATTGTTCATACGTGTACGCTTTGTCGAACGTACAGGAATAAACAAAGGAATCTCCTATTTGCTGGATGACGGGACGCATGGCGATACCTTAAAATTAGAATTTTAATGGGATCGTTATTTGCTGTGCGGGCCAAAATCATTTGCTGTGCAGGCCGGTGGTTTTTCCGTAGCGCTGCTGGTAGACGCGAGGGGTCATCGAAACGTATCGACGGAAGACCTTCCGGAAGTAGTCGGCGTCTTCGTAGCCGCAGCGCGAAGCGATCTGGGCGATGCCTTCGTTTTTGGTTTCCAGGAATTTTTTGGCGGCTTCGATGCGGACGCGTTGGAGGTATTCGTGGGGGGTGTTGGCGGTGGCCTGCTCGAATCGCCGGATGAGGTTCCGCACGCTCATGTGGCAACGGGCGGCCAGGTCTTGCATGGTCAGGGGCTGCTTGTAGTTCTTTTCTATGTATTGCTGCACTTTGGCGATGGCTTCGTCGGCGTGGTCGTATTGAAACTGAAAGATGGAAAAACTGCTTTGCGGGCGATCGTGTACGTTGATCATCAGAATTTTGGAGGCGATGATGGCTTCCGGGCGCCCGCAAAACTTTTCGATCAGGTAGATCATAAAGCTGGTAAAGGCGAATGCCCCGCCACAAGAATACAGCCTCGCCTGGTCGACGATCAATTTGTCGTCCTCGAGGGTCACGTCCGGGAAATGCTTGCGGAACTTGTCCGCAAACAGCCAGTTGGTCGTTGCCTTTTTTCCCGTCAACAGCCCGGTGGAGGCCAGCAGGAACGCGCCTACACAGATGCTGGCGAGCTCGGCGCCTTGCTCGTATTGGCGTTGCAGCCATTTGACGAGGGCGGTTTCGCGGGCCAGGACGGTTTCAATTTTTTCAAAACGCATGGCGGGAACGATGACGAGGTCGTAGGTGGTTTTGGTTTCGAACGAGGAAACAAATTCGGTTTGGATGGGCATTTTCATGGGATTCCCGGTGATCAGCGGATACATCCGGCTCATGCCGTTCCATATGTCTGCGGGGCCGGTTACGCAGGTGGGGACGGCGTCGTCGTATTGTACAATGGCTATACGCATGGTTTGGGGATGTTAAACACCTAACTTTGCTCCAAAGGTAACGGTCGTATGGAATTCTGGGAGAAGAGCTTTATCGGGAAACAGGAAATGTGGGGCTTTGAACCTTCGGCGTCCGCGGTGTCGACACGGGATTTTTTTGTCGGCAAGTCGGTTCAGCATGTGCTCATTCCCGGGATTGGTTACGGCAGAAACGCGCAGGTTTTCAGGGACAGCGGTATGGCGGTAACGGGGATTGAAATATCCCAAACCGCCATCGACATGGCAAGGCAACATTATGGGCCGGCCATGACCATCTATCATGGATCGGTGGCCGATATGCCTTACGACGACCGCCAGTACGATGGCATATTTTGCTACGCGTTGATCCATTTGCTGGATGGCGCGGAACGGGAGAAATTGATACGCGACTGCTATAGTCAACTGGCCGAAGGTGGTTATATGTTTTTTGTCGCTATTTCAAAGACGGCGCCCACCTATGGAAAGGGGCGGTTTGTCAGCCAGGACAGGTACGAAATATTCGAAGGGGTTAACATGTACTTTTATGACAGAGAGTCTATCAGTGCGGAGTTCGGCCAGGTGGGCCTGTTTGGGATCGCCGAGGTGACCGAGAATTTCCCGTTTTACCTGATAAAATGCCAAAAGGCGATCAGTTAAAAGCCCGCCTGAACTCGTGCTCTCCGGTGCCCAGAAGCACTGGACGAGGTTGCGGAGGTGAGGGGGCGGGGGGATAATCTGGTAGGTGACTGGTGATCAATATACAAAAAACGTTTACAGCGTGAATACGATTTTCAGGAGGATGATTCTCCCCGGTAAGGCGTATGAACTGGCTGTAAATGTGTTGGCTACCAGGGTAACGGCCTTGTAGGTCCTCACATCCAGGATGTTGGTGGCGTCCAGCTCCCAGTCGATATTCCGTTTTGTGCAGTGGTATCTGAGAGAGGCGTCGGCGAAAAAATAATTCAGATCCGGGTTCGCGCCGCTGTGCGTATAGTAATATTCGCCGGACAGCTTGAACTGCAGGTCTGGTTTTGGGTTGTAGAAGATGGTCGATTGTTGGAGCCATTGGTCTATACGGGTCGTGGACGCCGTTCGGGTCCCGGTGACGCGGTAGCTGAAACGGAGCGGGTCGCTCCATTTCGTTTCCATGCCAAGGTTCAGAACGCTGACCGTGGTGTTGAAGGGTAGCAAGGCGCCATTCTGAAACTGTATGGAGCGGTTGTCCTGCCATCTGACTTCACCGCTAAACGTCGTTTGCAAAGCAAAGGAATATTTGCTGATGGTTCCATCCACCGTCCACGAATCGGTGTGGTTACGGAATGGCAACATCACGAGCCGCTGGTAGCTATCGGTGATAATGTCCGAGGCAATATTATTGGCGCCGATACGATTGTATGCCAGGCTCAGACTCCAGAAAAAGAGCCTCATGGCTTTCCGGTAGTAATAACCGGTGGCGGCCTCCTGATTCTGGCGGAGCGTGAGGTCCGGACTATTGGCGCTTAAGGTCCTGTAGTCCTTGAGGAGGTAGCCTTGATACACGTCCTCGATACTTCCCGTCTGGTTCCGGTAACCGTACCGGAAGGTCACGAAGTTTTCGGGGCCGGCCTTGTATTTGCCGATCAACTCTGGATTGAAATAACAGCGGGTCAACTTCTTGTCAAGCGCATAACCGGGATCGGCATAGTGGAGCTGCTGGTAGGTGAAGGGCAGGGTCAGGGTGGCCCTGAGTTTTTGGCCGACGATGTCAAAGGCGGCTTCGGCGTATGCCTTCTTTTTTTCCCAGGACAAGTTGTTGGCCGCGCTATCGAAGGCGGCGTTCAGGTTCGAGGTGAGCATTTGCGATTGTTCGCTGAAACCCGCCCTAAAGCTCCGGGTCATGACATCGCCCGGGACCTTGAACGAGACATAGTCGTTGGTGTACCAGGTAGGTACATCGACGGTCTGGATCAACTGCGCGTAGGGCGCGCCATGATTGAACAGCGAGTCGTTGTACGACGGTCCGATCGACCGGGTTTCGGGTTCGGTCATGCGGCTGACATAGGAGTAGGCCTGGATGATATGGTCCGACTCGACCGTACGCATCCAATTGAATTCATTGGAAAAGCCGAGGGCGTTGTCCCTGAGCGCCTGGTCCATCGGCGAACCATTGGTGTTGACATGGGAATAATCAGTCCACCGGTTGTCATTCACCAGCGTGACGTTATTCAGGTAGCATGTACTGCTGTTGAGCGTCGCGGTGAATTGTGCGCGGAGCCAACCGGAATTTAGCTGGTTGTGTTGCGTCCCGGCATAGCGGACGGTGTCGCCGGGCAGGTATGTGCTCGTGACCTGGCTATAGTCCTGGCGCTCGCGGTCCCGCAGGTTCCAGGCGTTCAGCCGGAGCTGCCAGTCGTGCCGCAGGTCGACCAGGTCGTTGGCGTTCAACATCCCGGACCGGTCAAAGAGATACCGCTGGCGCGAGAGCGCCGGGTCGTTTGCGGCGCCGAGGGAAAGTAACGGGGTGGGTATATCGGCGCCCAGACGTTGTTGACCGGCCGAAGCGTTGTGCGACACCAGCTCCTGCCGGAGGTCATACCCCGTATTGTTACCCTCCAGATAGTTGATGGCCTTGTAGTCGTTTTTGAAGGCCATGGCTTTCAGGTCCGCATCGTAGTTGCCCGGTAGCCCGGCGCCGATGCTTTCCTGGCCCATCACGTGCAACCTGGCCGTTTTATTCATGACCAGGTTGAGCGCCACGTCATTAGTATTTACTTTGTTTTGCAGCACCTTGATCGGCTGGATGTTGTCGATCACCTGCACCTTATCGACCTTGTCAGCCGGGACGGAGGTCGTAGCGATGCTGTAGTTGTCGTCGAGGAGGTTGTCTCCTCCGATGTATACGCCGGAGATGGCCCTGCCATTGTAATAGATGGTTCCGTCCGAAGTGACCGAAATGCCCGGCAGCCGTTTGATCACGTCTCCTATCACCCTGTCCTGGACGCTCCTGAAGTCGGTGACCTTGTAGTCGAGGGTGTCGCCATGGGAGTGCAGCACCGGCCGGTTATCCCGGATGACCAACGGCGCCAGCTCGCTGGCCGACATGGCCAGCGTACAATCGATCGTGGCGGGTAGCGCTCTTACGGGAATGGTTTGTTCCTGGTAGCCGATACAGCGTACCTCCAGTGCGAGATCGTTTGGCGTCAGACCGGAAGGGGGGTGCAACGTGTATGCACCCCCGGTGTCGGTGGCCGTATAGGCGACGATGACGCCCTGCGACCGGAGGTTTATGCTGGCATTGGGGATGCCGAGGCCGGTACTGTCTTTTATCGTGCCCTTTATCGCCTGGCCAAAAGAGGACGCGCAGACCGAGATTGCCACGGCGATCAAGATCATTTTCATTTGTACTCGGGTAGCTCGATAGGGTTGTTGATGACGGGTCCCGAGCCGGGTTTGATATCGACTTTGGGTCCGTTACCGACGTTGTACTGCGCCATCAGCTTTGAATAGGCCTCGGGGTCTTTCCTGGCTGTTTCCTGCAAATTGGCGAAGTCCTTGTCGGTGGTTTTAACGCCCTTTGCCGGTGGCAGGATGGCCGTCTGGGCCGGTGTAACGACGCCGTCAAAGGTGAACCTGACTTCGTTCTTTGCGTCATAGGCCTCGACGATGACGCCGGGCAAACCGTTTAGTTTCCAGGGGCCGATGTGCAGGGGCAGGTCGGGACAGAACCACACCGTATAGTCCCTTCCCTTGACATGCGCCGTTGCTTTTTGGCAATGGAGACCGCCAAAGGAGGCGGTGTCTTTCATGATATGCCAGTCGATTGCCGGCAGCGCGTCGGTGATGATAAAGGTGGTCATTGGGATCCAGTCTGCCCTGATCAGTTTCTTTTCGTGGGGGAATTGATAGTACTCGACGTGCGTCCCGAAAAAATGCATGTTAGTCCGGGTCGTACCGTCGGGATTGTTCGACACCTGTTGTTGCGCGGGGCCTTCGTTGGATTTATACACGCCCGATGTGCTCCCGACGAGCAGGATCATATTTTCGGTATAGGGTCTGTCCCGGTGGGTCGTGTCCCGGACGTGCAGGAATTTGTAACGGATGGCGATGCGCGCGGCGTCGGGTCGCTGCGCGGAGGCGCTGACGGCCGCGAGCGATAGGACGAGGGGGAGTAGTAGTTTCATGTTTTTTTGAAGCAAGTCTACGGGATGGTCCCGGCGTTAAAAAGCCGTCGGGGCGAATAGGGGGTTTTTGTTATCCTTTGCCGGGATGTCAAAAACCGGCCGTTCGCATCTTTGCGTAGGCGGGTCTGACGCCATATGATATATTTGTCTCCATGAACGGTAAAAGAGTCCGGGGCCTTATCGAGGCGGTTATCCACGCCCTTTTCTGGGCGGGGGTCTACTATGCGTTGAAGGCGCTTACGATGTACTCTTTTAAAATCCTTGTCGGGAAGTCATCCGGCAGCCTGCTGGGCATAGACGGTCGCACATCCTTTCCCCACCTGTGGGTGGTCCTGACTGCATTGATGCTGTTATTCTATGGCAATGTCCTCTTCTTGTTCCCCAGGGTCATTCGGCTAAAAAGCAGGGGGCCGGGCGTAGCGATCGTCGCCGGTTGGGCTATGCTATTGTTTGGCGGGAATTATATCGTGATCCGGCTGTTGATCGGTCATGCCGGTTATCCGCCGGGGCTGCCCAAGCCGGTGCATTATCTTCCGGACGGTACCCCGTTCCCGGCGCCGCCGGTCTTATCGGCCGGCGACTGGACGGGGATGCAGTTGGCTATGGCAGCCGTTTTTCTGTCGATATTGGGGATCACCGTGGCCTATTTTTTTATCAAGGAATGGATACGGAACGACTTGCGTCGCAGCCACGCCGAAGCGCAGCAGCTCAGCACGGAGATCAGGTTCCTGAGGTCCCAGATCAACCCGCATTTCCTTTTCAACACGCTGAACAACCTGTTCTCGATGGCGCAAAGAAAAGGGAATGACGATCTGGCCGACGGCATCTCAACTTTATCGGGTATGATGCGGTACATGATCTATGAAAGCAATACGGAGACGGTTTCCCTTCAACGGGAAATCGCGTACCTCAAGGACTGCATCGCGCTCCACAAGCTGCGTTATGCGGACAGTGAAGTCGCCGTCGTGTTCCGTCATCCCGCGCCGGCCCTCGCCGCAGGGGTCGCTGTCGCCCCGATGTTGTTTGTCCCCTTCCTGGAAAACGCTTTCAAACATGGCGTGTCGATCGGCCGCCATTCGCGGATCGACGTGGGTATAATGGTGGAAGGGAATAAACTGGTCTTTACCTGTGAGAATACCGATCACGGCGTCGTTAAAAGGCTTTCGGACGAAGAGGGCGGCATCGGCCTCGACAATGTACGGCGCAGGCTGGAGCTGGTGTATCCCGGTAGATATACGCTGACGGCCGCGCCGCGGGAGAGAGAATATTCCGTGAACCTGCAAATTGATTTAGCTTGATTACCTGTATCGCCGTCGATGACGAGCCCATGGCCCTGGAGGTGATCGGACGGTATTGCTCCAAGAGCGATCTCGTGGATCTGAAAGCGGTTTTCCGCGAACCGGTCAAGGCCGTCGAATACCTCGGCCTGGAAAAGGTCGATCTCGTTTTCCTGGATATCAATATGCCCGATTTGAGCGGGATGCAGCTGTTGCAAACCCTCTCCCCCAGGCCGATGGTCATTTTTACGACCGCGTATAGCCACTATGCGGTGGAGAGCTATACCCTCCATGCGGTGGACTATTTGTTAAAGCCCATTACATTCGAGCGGTTCCTGGCGGCGGTAAACAAAGCGGTTGCGAGCGTTGCCGTCGCGCTGGGCGAGCCCCCGGCTCTTTTTATCAAAAGCGGGCCGCAGACGTACCAGGTCAGGGTGCGGGATATCCTTTTTCTGGAGAAGGAGGGGAACTACATCACCGTCCATTTAGCGGACAGGGATATCCTCGTCCGGGAAAACATGGTCGACGTCTTCGACCTGGTGCCGGCAGCGGATTTTGTACGGGTTCATAAGTCCTTCGTGGTGGCGATCAGGCACATTACGACGATCGAGGTGCACCAGGTGACGGTCGCGGGGGTGAAGATCCCCATTGGTAGCACTTATCGCGAGGCCCTTCGGTCAAGGCTCGGACTGGATAAGTTATTGTAGCGCTGTCCTGATGCCCTCTTTGACCAATGGCTCCATTATCTTATACCCGCTGAGGTTGGGATGTACCGTCCCGTCCAAGGTCAGCTCGGGTTTCATGCCTTTTTTGTCGTCCATGACGACGGCGGACCAGTAATCGACGTATACGATGTGGTTTTTCTCCGCATAGTTTTTCAGCATGGCATTCAGGGTCTTTATCTTTTCGGCGGGGTCGAGACCGTGGTGCCAGTTGAAGTCGCTTGCGGGTAGCACCGCACCGATGACTACCTTGATACCGTTGGCCCTGGCCAATTCACACATGGAGACGATGTTGCCAAATACGTCTTCCAGCGGAACGGGGCCCCTGTTTTCGGCGATGTCGTTGGTCCCGGCTTCTATGACAACGGCTACCGGATGCAGGTCGATCACGTCTTCGCGGAAGCGGACCAGCATCTGCGCCGATACCTGTCCGCCGATACCGCGACAGATATAGCCGTTGTCCTTAAAGAAGGAAGAATCCATACTACCCCAGTTTTCGGTGATGGAGTTACCCATGAACACTACGCGTTTTTCGCCGGGCGTGGGTGGGGGGACTTTGGCGTTGGCATCGGCATATTTGGTGAGCCAGGGCCAGTCGGTATGGAGCAGGTTCTCGAAGTATTTCTGGAAATTGGCGAAATTCTCCGCCCGTTCCATCGCTTTGGGTTTCTTATCGGTGATCGGTTTCAGGTATCCTTTCAGATCGAGCCAATCGGCAAACCGGTCTTTCCAGCTATCCGATGGCAACCCCTGCTCGTTCATGCCAAACCCATGACCGCCCTTGGCATAAATATGAAGCTCGGCGGAATGTTTTGACTTGATCCAGGTGTCATATAGCGCAGTACTGTGTGTCTCCAAATTAAAACCGTCATCGCTCGCGGCAGCGATAAACACCGGCGGAGCGTCGACGGGTGGGGTTTGTTGCATTTCCGGCGGGAAATAAGCATAGACGGGCGCTGCGAAGTCGGGCCTGGTGTCCGCCGTGTAGCCGTATGCGCAGGACGCTGCCAGGGTACCCCCGGCTGAAAAACCGATGATCCCGATACGATCGGGCCGTACGCCGTATTCCGAGGCGTGCCTACGGACATAGGCAATGGCTTGCCGGGCGTCGGCTATCGCCATCTGGATGATTTTGGCCCTTTCGGGTTCATTTTTACCGCGCTCCTCGTTTTCCTGTTTGTATGGATCATGACCGATGGTATGATTCAGCCTGTATTTCAGCAGGAAAGCCGTAATCCCTTTGTGTTGCAGCCACTTTACCACGGCGTAGCCTTCCTGCATGATGGATAGCGACTGGAAACCGCCGCCGGGGCAAACGATCACGGCCGTTCCGGTCGGCCATACGGTGCTGTCGGCCGGGTAGAGGGTGAGCGTGGGTTTGCTGACGTTATAGATGGTGTGGGCGTGGTACATATTGCTGTCGTTCTCGGCCTCGGTCCATGTCCATTTTTCGGAGCCGGGGGCGGCGCCGGTGTACAGGGGGATGACGGTTTGCTGGGCTTTCGCCGAGACCATTGCGAGGGAGACAATCGCGAGATACAGGATCTTTTTCATGAGCGGAATTTACGAGTTCCTGGGTCCGGATATGTCAAAAAATGCAATAAATTGGTCGGTTTGGAGAGCTTGGCCGGGTAACGGGGTATTATCTTGGGATTTTATACCATGTACCGATTTTCCTTTTTCCTTTTATGGGCGACAGGCTGTGCCGGCGGTGTTTTTGCGCAGTCCCCCGATCCTATTTTCAACCGCCATTGGGCCCATCCGACGGCGGACGACAGCCTTGAACACTATTGGCTGCTGCCTAAGTCCTATTATACCGGTTCGCCCGGTAGTTTCGATATGGAGCATTTCAAGCGCGGGCGGGTCATCGTCGTCAACGGCGCCGGTGACATCCGGTTTGATTTTGGACAAACCAATGCCGGCTGGCTCGAATTCGAGTCGACCGGCGTCCCCGATAGTATCGAGCTTAGTATCAGCGAGTACAACGAGCCCGCGGTCGTCAATGAAGGGGCGGTACATCGTTTCAAGACCCTAGCGCCCGTCCGGCACGGAAATACCTACCGGCTAGAACTGAATCCGGAGCTATACGAGGGCGTCCGGTTTGGCTGGTTGCACGTCGTGACCCACCGGCGGCGGTGGACGCTCCGGGATTTTCGATTGGTGTGCCAGGTCAAGCCGACGAACTACCAGGGCAGCTTTGATTGTAGCGACAGTATATTGAACAGGATCTGGTATACCGGCGCCTATACGGTCAAGCTCAACATCATGAAAGACTACCTCGGGGCGATATTGATGGAAAGAAGCGACCGTATCTCATGGACGGGTGACGCCTACCCGTCACAGGCCGCTTCGCTGGTGGCCTTTGGGAATTTTGACGTGGTGAAGAAGAACCTCGCCCATACGGCTACCCTTGACAATGGTATTGCCAGCTATGCGCTGTACTGGGTATTGAGCCTTGTCGACTATGTCGGCTATTCCGGCGATACGGCGTTTGCCAGGGCCTATTTCGGGAATGCCGAAGCGAAGCTGGCCAAAGCTTACGAGAGATTTGAACAGCCTGGAAATTTGGGATTTTATGGATGGGATGAGCGACTGGGCGCCGGTTTTGAAAACCCGGACAACCCGGAGACCACCCACGCCTATCAAATGCTGGCCATCCGTTGCTGGAAAGCCTTCGGCCGGTTGGCGGCGGCGCTGGGGAGGGATGATTCCCGGGAGAAGTACGATCGCTGGGCGGACCGGAAGTTTGAAGAAATCCGTTCCGAAAAGGCCTGGGTGAGCGGATTCGGTTTGCACGCCGCCGCGGATGCGGTCAATACCGGGATGTGCTCCCCCGCGGAAAACGATGCTTTATACCGGCGCGGCTTCGACAGCAGGGTCAACCGGTTATCCTATTCGCCCTTCAACGAGTTCTTTGTCATCCAGGCGCTGGCGAATATGGGCAGGTACGATGACGCCCTCGGCGCCATAAGGGATTGCTGGGGCGGTCAGATCGCCTACGGAGGCACCACCTTTTTCGAGGTGTACAGACCCAGCTGGAATGCCATCCTCGGCAGGAACGGCGCCCCCGTGAACAACCAGTGCGGTTACACCAGCCTTACCCATCCGTGGAGCGCGGGGGTCGTGCCATGGCTGTCCGAAGAGGTGCTGGGTATAAAGGCGTTGAGTCCCGGATTCAAGAAGTTCCAGGTGATCCCGCATGTCGGATCGGGCCTGACGTTTGTCCGGGGCGCCACACCGACGGGTAATGGGTTGATTTGTGTCGACGTGAACGTCGCTGCCGGCACGGGTAGCCTCGTGGTGCCGGACGGGACCGAGGCGGAGACCGTAGTCATACCGCTCGCCGGCAGGTTAAAGGCCGCCTGGTTGAACGGCAAGCTCCTGGGCGGCGCCGGACAGGAGGATGGCGGTCTTGTCCTCAGGGCATTGCCGCCCGGCCGCTATCACTGGAAACTGATCTATGGTTCCCTGAACAAACCCGTTAAAGCTTCACCCGCCGGCTGGGACTATACGATTACCAAATTCAAACAGGACAGCCTTACCAAAGGGAATTGGAAAGGCAAATATGGCCAGGAGGGGTATGTCTTATTCAATTATTATGACAAGGGTAAAAATCTTGAACGGATACCGTCCTTTGTCTCGCGGATCAGGTTGAACAAGCAAGGCGATACCTTAGGCGCCATCGTCACGCGCGATCCAACTGCCTGTCAGCAGACCATGACCATGGATATTGGCACAACCGATACGGCGGAACACCGGATCGCCCTGTATTTCCTGGATTGGGATGGCAAGGGCAGGCGGAGCGCCGTAGAGGTTTTTGACCTTGGGTCGCTGAATTTGATCGCTCCCGTCCAAATGATCCGTAACTACCGGCGCGGGAAATACCTCGTTTTCAGGTTTCATGGGAGCATCAGGCTCCGGATCGACCAGGTGCGGGGGGACAATGCGGCAATGAGCGGGGTGTTTTTTGATTGATGTCCGTCATTTTTTACCCGCCCGTTTGTTTAAGTCGGATACCTGGATGGTAATCAGCCTGCCTATCGGCGTGTCGCCGCGGTAGGTGATGACGCGCAGCTGCGCCGCATCCCTGGGGATGGCCACCGCCCCGGTCAGCTTTGGATAGTGGCTATCGGGAAAACTGTTGTCAAATGTGTAGTATATATCCAGTCCCTGGATTTCCGTCGTCCCGTTGACCACTACGGTACTGTCCGGTTGGAGCGAGGCCGTAATGACGGGATCGTACAGGGCGGGTGAGTAGTTAATATCGGCTTCCTTAAAGCGCGCGAAGTGTTGCTCGACGCGGCGCGTGAAGTCTTCCCAATTTTTCTTCGATTTTGGCGACCATAGGGTCTCCGCGATCGCAAAGGCGCGTGGATAGGTCATGTACTCCGCATGGCGCATGTTGTAGACCTGTTCCGTCCACAAATTGGCCTGGCCGCCTTTGATGTAGCTGCTGTCGACGCTGTCCGGCACGGGCTCGAACTGGTAGGCTTTCGACAGGAAGAGCGATGCGTAAATATGAGGCTCGAGGGCCTCGTCGCCTTGCATATAGTCCAGGTAGGCAAAGGTCGTGGGGCTCATGATGACGTCGTGGTGCATTTTGGCCGCCGCTTTTCCGCCGGACATACCGCGCCAGCTCATTACAGCCGCGTCCGGGGCCAGACCGCCTTCCAATATCTCATCCCAGCCCATGAACCGCTTACCCTTCGACTCCACGATCTTCTCGACGCGTTTTTCAAAATAGCTTTGTACTTCTTCCAGGGTCTTCAACCCCTCCCGTTGCATCAGCGCCTTTACCTCATCGCTTTGGGCCCAGAAGTTCTTCATACACTCGTCTCCACCCATGTGGATATAAGGGAACGGGAATAGCTGGGCGACTTCAGTCACCACCTTGTCCAAAAAGTCGTATACCTTATCGCTGGCGGGGTTCAGCGTATTGTCGATTAAGGCAATGGGGCCCCCGGGTTTGCTCCAGTCGGCAATCGGTTCGCCGGAGCGGACGGAATATCTATCGGCGCCGGGCGTACAGGAGAGTTCCGGATACGCCACGACGGCCGCGAGGCTATGACCGGGGACGTCGATTTCCGGGAGGATGTTTACGAAGTTGTCTTTGGCATATCGTACCAGCTCCCGGATGTCGTCCTGCGTGTAGAATCCGCCGTAATCGCGAGGCTCGTTGGGCGCCGGCGGGGAAAAGGTGCCGAAATACCCCACCTTCTTTACGTTCCAGGCGCCCACCTGGGTGAGGCGGGGCAGGCTTTTGATTTCGACGCGCCAGCCTTCGTCATCGGTCAGGTGCAGGTGCAGGAGGTTGAACTTGTAGCGCACCATATAGTCGATGTACTGCTTTACCTCATCCTTTGTAAAAAAGTGGCGTGATACGTCGAACATCAGACCGCGCCACTGGAAGCGGGGATAATCGGTAATGTCGACACAAGGTATTGTCCAGCTTTTACGCACCAGGGTCCGGCTTTCGATTTCCTTGGGGAAAAGTTGTAGCAGCGTTTGCACGCCATAAAACAAACCGGCGGGTTTGTTGGCGGTGATGATAACGTGTTGCGGTGATACCTTGAGGCGGTAGCCTTCGTCACCGATCGCCGTGTCGGCAGTGGTGTTCAGCTTCATTTTGATGCTATACACGTCGGAGGACGGGCGATCGACCACCGTGGGGAGTTTTTTTTGCAGATAGCTTACTATATATTTTACCTCGGGCTGAGCGGGGGCGCTCACGACAATGATTTTGGGAAAGACATAGACCCCCTGCATCTCCGTTAGCTGAACCGGTTCCGGGATGATGGCAAACTTTCTGGCGGATTGCGCGGTCGAGAGTAGGGTAAGGCAGCAAAGGTGAAGGACCAGGCTAATTTTCTTCATGGTCCAATTTAGTGAATTTCACTGTTTTTCCACGAGAAGGCGTTCGCAGACCATGCGGCTGAGGGTTTCATGGCGGTTGTCGTAAGCAACGACCATCGAGCCGTCGAAAGGCTCGACGGAGTGGACCTTTATCCGGAGCCCGAGGTGGATGTGGCGTTGGTTGAGGAATTTGAGGAAGTCCGAAGCGCTGTGGACGACCGCCAGCAATCGGACGGTGTCGCCGGGATGGCAGTCGCAGAGGCGGTCATAGGCGATCCAGGCGAATTTGCCATTCTTATCGGGGATGGGGGCGCCGTGCGGGTCGGCCTTCGGATAGCCAAGGAGCTCGTCCATCTTGTCAAAAAAGGCGGGAGAATGGATGTGTTCTATCTGCTCGGCGATCTCGTGGACGTCTTCCCATCCGAAACCCATTTTTTGGACGAGGTACATTTCGGTGAGGCGGTGCTTGCGGATGATCAACGCCGCTTCCTTGCGGCCTTTTTCCGTGAGGCGCAGGGGCTTATATGTTTCATAATGGACGAGTTTTTTTTCCGCCAGCTTTTTCATCATGCTGGTGACGGTGGGCATCTTGATGTCCAGGTGGCGGGACAGATCGTTCACGCCGACCTCCCCTTTTTCACCGGCGAGGTTGAAAAGGGCCTTCAGGTAGTTTTCTTCCGTCAAAGAGTTCATCAATATGAAGATACGACACGATATCATTAAATTATTTTGTTAGAATAATCTAACAATATAGTTTTGTCGAAAAAACAGCGTATGCGGATCATTTTGGCTTTTATTCTTTGTATGGCTGCGAGGGAGCGGGTGGATGCCCAGCGGGGGGGCATCGATACGGTGGCCCAGCTGGGTGAAGTGATCGTGACGGGGGTATCGCGGGCGACGGCGATCCGGGAGAACCCGCTGGCGATGGAGGCGGTGACCAATAAGCAGCTCTCGCAGACCTCGGCCCCCAACGTGATCGACGCCATCGCAGCCTACGCGCCGGGTTTTGCGGCGGTGAAAACCGGGCCCAACGTATCTAAGCCGTTTATTAACGGGATGGGCTACAACCGGGTGTTGACGCTGTATGATGGGCTACGGGTGGAAACGCAGCAATGGGGTGACGAGCATGGGGTGCCGATGGACGATTATATCATCGAGCGGGCGGAGGTGATCAAAGGTCCGGCGAGCCTGATGTACGGGTCGGATGCGATCGCAGGGGTGTTGAGCCTGTTTCCGGCGACGCCGCACATACGGGATGGAGTGCTGCATACCCGGTGGCTGTCGGAATATCAGGGGAACAACGGGCTGATCGGCAATAGCCTGATGCTGTGGCGGGGCGGGACGCACTGGAGCTGGGCGTTGCGGGGATCGGAGCGCGTCGCCCGCAACTATACGGACCCGGTGGATGGAAGGGTGTATAATACCGGTTTTAAGATGGGGAATGCGTCGGCTTTTTTAGGGCGTGTTTGGCGGCGGGGGTATTCGCACCTAAATGCGACGTGGTATGACAACCACCAGGGTATCCCGGACGGCAGCCGGGATTCGCTGACGCGGGAGTTTACGTACCAGGTGTATGAGACGTTGGGGGAACGGGCGGGACAAACGGTGTACGATGACATCAAGGAGCGGCCGGTGGCGTCCCGGCGGGTGTTGGATTCGTATAGGTTGTCGCCGTTGTCGCAGCATATCCAGGACTACCGGTTGTACACGGATAATTCGTATGGCATTGGCGCAGGTGAGATCAAGGCATCGCTGGGGTATGAAGAGAACCGGAGGCGGGAGTTCGACCACCCGACGGCGCCGGCACAGCCTGGGGAATATATCATCCTGCGGACGCTGGACTATGGGCTGCGGTACAATGCGCCGTCATGGGGGGCCATCGAGCCATCGTTCGGAGTGAACGGCATGTACCAGGCCAATAACAACGACCGCACGGCAACGGACTTCCCGATCCCGGATTACCGCCTGTTCGATGTCGGGTCCTATGCCTATGGCAAATGGAAACAGGGCCGGTGGACCGTCGCCGGGGGGTTGCGGTATGACCACCGGACTGAACGGGGCGCGGATATGTATGCCGATACGGACAGGGTAACGGGGTTTGCGCAGCAGGCGTCCGCGGGTAGTAAGCCGTTTTCGGCATTCACGCTGCACTTCCAGGGATGGACGGGAAGCGTGGGGGCTACGTATCGGGTTAGCGAGCACGTGAGCATGAAGGCGAATATCGCCCGGGGATACCGCTCGCCAAACATAACGGAGATCGCATCGAACGGGCTGGATCCCGGGGCGCATATCTATTACCTGGGCAACCTGCGTTTTTCCCCGGAATTCAGCCTGCAGGAGGATGTGGGGGTGAACGGGGACTTCGACGACGTTTCGTTCGGGGTGAATGTGTTCAATAATTCGATCCGGGGCTATATATACGAGGACCAGGCGCTGGATGCCTCGGGTAACCCGCTGGTGATCGTGCCGGGGAATAAGACGTTCCAGTTCCAGCAAACCAATGCGGCGTTGCATGGCGGGGACGGCGAGCTAAGGCTGCATCCGCGGCGGTGGAATGGGTTGTACGCGGATGCGGTGTTCACCTGTGTGTATGGGTTTAACCGGAATGCAAGGTATAAGGATGCGGGCGATCAAGGGGAGTACCTGCCTTTTATTCCGCCGCCACGGTTGCTAGGTGGGGTGGCGTATTCTTTCCGGTCGGTGACATTCCGGGTGGAGATGGACCACAACTGGGCGCAGGGCCGTTACCTGGGGTTGTATGGCACGGAGACGCCGACGGCGGCTTATACGTTGTTCAATGTGTCGGCGCATACGGACGTGCAGCGCGGCAAGCGCCGGACTATACAACTACAGGCACAGGTAAATAACCTGTTCAATACGGCGTACCAGTCGCACCTGAGCCGTTTGCAGTATTTCGAGTACTATACGGCGTCACCCAATGGACGGCTGGGGATCTATGAGATGGGCAGGAATATTTGCGTGAAGGTGATCCTTGCGCAATGACAAACGGCGGCTACAAAGCCTCCGATCTGTAGCGGCGTGGCTATTTCGCATAGGGAAAATCAAATATATCTTTACGACAATCCTACTTCTATGAAACAGATAAGAATCCTATCGATCTATCTATGCCTGCTTTTTTGTTTTGCCCGAACATATGCCCAGACCTACTATTTTGCCAATCCGACGCTGGTGTCGGGGACGGCGTTAAAGGCCGGCGCCGTTTATCGGTTCTCCAAGGTAAGACCCACTACGGACGCCCTGGTCACCATCAACAAGATCACCGGTACCATCAGCCTGGGCACTCCCCTGGATCAAACGACAACCGGCTGGGACAGCGCTTTTCAACCGACGCTCGTCGTCCCCGCCCTGTCGAATGGGTATGTGGAATTCCAGATCACCTTTGTCGCCACGGGGACGTCGACACCCCAGACCCAAACCAATATCGCCGCAACCGCCCTGGACATCGACGGGCTTATCGTGGGTAAGGACTCGCTGTTCGAGTTCGATATGCTGGACATGGGGGCCGGATCCTATATAAATTATAATACCCTGGGCGGCCAGTTGACGATCACCCAAAGCGGGACCGCGTATACCGCCCAGACCCACACGGGCGCTAACTACCCGGGGATAGACACCACCGCGGCGGCGACCGCGGTCATGTTTACCGATATCAGCCCCAGTATGACCACGATGGTATACCGGACTGGGGTGATCAACAACATCAACGAGGTTCCGCCGTCGCGGGTAGCCAGTCTTTATTTCAGACCGTTTACCTACCCCAACAGCAACATCGTCCTGCCGGTGGGTCCCCTGGCCAGCTTTAGCGGTAATTTCGAGGGGACGGGCGTGCAGCTGGACTGGTTGCTCGAACCGGACAGCAAGGTGGATACCATCTTCATCCTGCGATCCACTGACGGCAAGACCTTTGCCGATATCGGAACCGTAGACGGTGATGTCCTGACGTACCGGGACAACGCGTCATCCGGGCAGCTCTTTTACCGGCTGAAATTACACCAGGCAACGGGCGCCGTCACCTACAGCGACGTCATCCCCATCCATACAGGCGACGCCTTTAACGTAGCGCCAAATCCAGTCAAGGGGGAAGTCATTTTCAACATCGCCCAAGACAGGGCAGAGGGGGCGGTCCTGCTCCTCGTGGACACCCGGGGACAGGTGGCGCTGCGGCAGGAGCTTGCCCTGGCCAAAGGTCCCCAAACCGTCCATGTGAATGGATTGGAGCGGCTCTCTCCGGGGATTTATGTGATGGTTTTGAAAACGGGGGAGGGGGTGTATCGGAGGAAGATAGTGAAGGAGTAGGGTTTCTATGGGGCGTCTGGGGCGCCGGGGGCCTTCGCGGCGTTCGGGCTGTTCGCGGTAAGGCGACGGGCGTATTTCCCAATCGTGAGCCCTTGGACGAGGATGGAAAACAGGACGACGATATAGGTTATGGCGACCAGGAACTGACCTTGCATGACAGCGGGCACGGAAAGGGCGAGCGCGACAGACAGACCGCCGCGGAGGCCTCCCCAGGTAAGGATGCCGATGGCATTTTTCTCAAAGCCGGATCGGAAGTGTAACAACCTGATGGGTATGAGGACGGAGATATAGCGGGCCAAAAGAGCGATGGGGATCGCCAGGCAACCGGTGAGCAGGAGGGGCCATTTGAATGGAATGGCGATCATTTCCAGACCTATCAGCAAAAAAAGTAACGCATTCAGGAGGTTGTCCGCCATGCCCCAGAACTTGTCGATGTAGTCCCTCGAGGAGTCGGTCATGCCATGAAAACGGGTTTTGTTACCCGTGATAAGGCCCGCCATGACCATGGCCAGCGGACTGCTGACATGCAAATATTCCGCAAGGAGGTTGCCGCCCATGACGATGGCGATCGTGATCATCAATTCGACCTGGTAGTAGTCGATGGTCCGTAACAGGTAAAAACCGGCATAACCCAATAGGGTCCCCAGCAGGATACCACCGCCGGCTTCCCGGGTGAACAGCAGCAATACATCCCCTGGATGGAGATGGCCGGCGCCGGCTTTGGCGACTTGGTAGACGCAAAGGAAAACGACAATGCCCACGCCATCATTAAAAAGGGATTCACCGGTGACCCGCACCTCCAGTGAGGCCGGTATCCCGGCTTTGCGAAGGATGCTAAGGATGGCTATTGGATCGGTCGGGGAGATAAGGGCGCCAAACAGGAGGCAATAGATAAAGGCGACCGGCTGCGCTAGCATTTGGCAAAGGGCAAACAGCAGCACGGCTATCAGCGCAGTTGAGACGAGGACGCTAATGGTGGAGAAGGTGAGGACGTAGGCGCTTTGCTTCTTCAGTTGGCGCCCGTCGATGTGGATAGCGCCGGCAAAAAGTAAAAAACCGAGCATAAACCGGACGAGGATGGTATAAAAGTCTATACCCCGGATCAGTTGGGTGGCTTGGTCAAACAGCGCGGGTTTAATGACGCCGATCGATATGACGGCCAGCGACACGACGAGGGAAATCAACATGACGCCAATGGTGTCGGGTAGCCGCAGGAACTTGAAATTGATGTATCCGAAAAGGGCGGCGAGAACGGTTAATAAAGCAAGGACGTCATATAACTGCATGATTAATCGATAACCCTATAGGGGAATTTCCTGCATAATATAAAAAATAACGGATGGAACGACGAATAAATCTGTCGCCGCCCGGTGTGAACGGCTTTAAGTCGCCGATTTTGCTTTTCTTAGCAGGGAATAGATTCCTCGTACATCGGGCCGCCAGCGGGGCAGGAGCAGGGTCATTGCGAATTCTTCGATCAGGTCCGCGGCAGTGAAGATCGAGGCGATCAGGAATAGGGTTATCGGAGTGTACGGCAAAAAGAAGAAAAGCATGAGAAAGGTAGCTTGAAGGAAAGCGGCGATCTTGGCAAGCCAGGTATGGTATGCCGTCAGTTTACCATATTTGACCAGGGCCGTGATGACCGTTAAGAGATAAAGCGCCACCAGCACGATGATGATCGCGGTCTGCTGACGGATAAAGGATGGTCTGAATATGAATAACCCGATAATGGCCACAAGTACCGTTAGGTCGTCTCCTATGGAATCCAGGGTAGCGCCGGCTTTGGTGACGACGCGGTACTTCCTGGCGAGGTAACCGTCGATGGCGTCGGTTAGAAAACTGAGGATGAGGAGCCAGCGGAAAACCGTCCAATGGTGCCAGACGATCAGGACAAGGAGCATCGGCACGATGAAGATGCGGTAGAGGGTAATTCCATTGACGGTATGGAGGGCAGTTTTGGTCATGGAGTTGGGATTTCGAGAGAATGTTGTTTAACGAGGATTTTGTATAAATCGAGCCACCACGTTGTTCCGATGGCGGTCAACAGGCAAAGCAGATAGTCGTTGCCGCTGAGCCTGACGAGGCCAAAAACGCGCTGGATGGGAGGAAAGAATACGAGGATTACCAGGAAAAGGGCGGATACGGCAAGAAGCCACCAGGCGAGGGGATTTTTGTAGCGGAACGTCGTCAGCATGGAATGTTCGAAGGAACGGTTGATGAAGGTGAGGAAAACGTTGGCCGTGACAAGGGTGATGAATACCAGGGTGCGTACGTAGGGAAGGGTGTGGTTTGTTTGCATATAATGGAAGTATACGATCAGGATGCCCGCCGCGATGGCGGCCCCCTGTAGGAAGCTGACGGCCAGTTCTTTCATTGTGAAAATGCCGCCGGTGTGCCTGCGGGGCCTCTTTTCCATGATGTGGGATTCGACGGGTTCTTTTTCGAAGAAAACGGAGCACGTGGGACCCATGATTAATTCGAGGAATATGATGTGAATAGGGGTGAAGACGTTTGGGTATTTCCAGTTGAGCAGAAGGGGGACGGACGCGATGATCATGATGGGTACGTGGATGGAAATGATGTAGCGGATAGCCTTTTTTAGGTTATAGTAGATCTTCCGACCCTGTCGGATGGCTTCGGTGACTTTTGCGAGGTTGTCGTCGGTGAGGATGAGGTCCGCCGCCCGGCGGGCTATCTCGGTCCCCCTGCCGCCCATGGCGATGCCGATCTGGGCGGAGCGAAGGGCCGGACCATCGTTGACGCCGTCGCCCATCATGGCTACGATCTCGCCACTGGCCTTCAACGCATCGATGAGTTTCAATTTGGCTTCGGGAAACATCCGGGTGAACAAGTGCGTGCTGCGAGCCGCGATTTTCAGGGCGGCAGGGGGCATGGCCATGACATCGTCGCCTTTGAGGACGGCGCCGGTCGTGGGTAAACCCACCAGGGTGGCTATGGTACGGGCTGTTTCCGGGAAGTCGCCTGTAACCAGCTTGACGTCTATGCCGGCGTCCAGCCAGCGGGCCAGTTCTTCGCGGACTTCGGGCTTGGGGGGATCATACAGGGCAAGCAGGCCTTTGAATTGCCAGTCGAAGGCGTCTTGATCCGAGGGATAGACGTCGCCATGGAACGGGGCGGAGCACACGCCTAAAACCCGGTAGCCCTGGGATCCCAATTCATCGATATGCCGGCGGACGCGTGTTTCTTCTTCTTTTGATAACCGGCAAATGGACAAAATGCGTTCGGG
>NZ_DATJIY010000124.1:0-13079 GCF_035492835.1 Dinghuibacter sp. | reverse complement strand
GCACAGCGGCTTCGTTGACAAGGATGCCCGACGAGTCGGTAGGAAACTCATGCGAGAAATTCCGGCCTTTCACCACCTGCATGCCAAGCGTTGGAACAAAATGTTCGTCGATGTCCAGGTCAGTCATGACGATGAGAGATTTGCTGTCCGTGGTGGCATTCCGGAACCAGCCGGTTTCGTTATAACCACTTCCCTGGGTGGGCAGATCGCTTGCGAGAGTCGCATCGGCGACACCCGGCAGTTGGAGCAGCTCTTTGCGGAACGTCTTTATTTCGTCGCCCACTGACGCGGTGTTTTGCACAACGAGTACCTGGTCGCGGTCAAACCCTATCTCGCGGCTGCGGATATAGTTTAACTGCCGGTAGATGACGAGTGTTCCAATGATCAGTCCAATGGAGATAAAAAACTGGAAGACGACGAGGGGGCGGAGGAGCCAGCTATTTCTGAAACCCGTGGCGATGGAGCCCTTGAGCACTTTTATCGGCCGGAAAGACGACAGGTAGAAAGCCGGGTAGCTGCCGGCAAGACAGCCAACCAGGAAGACGAGCGCGACCAGCAGCCCGAGGAAACGGGGCGTGAAAAGGATGTCCGCGTGGAGGTTTTTTCCGGATAGCGTATTGAACATAGGCAGGAAGACCAGCACGAAGCCAAGCGCCAGGAGCAGGGAGATGAAAGTGAGGAGAATAGACTCCGTGAGGAACTGCCCGATGAGATTTCGCCGGGTAGAGCCGGCTACTTTGCGGATGCCTACTTCTTTGGCGCGGTTGGCCGACCTGGCTGTGCTCAGGTTCATGAAGTTCACGCAGGCGATGATCAGGATGAGGATCGCGATGAATGAGAAGACATAGATATAGCTGCTATTGCCGCCCGCCTCGAATTCAAACGATTTATTCGAATGCAAATGAATATCGGTGAGCGGTGTCAGGTGATAGCGGAGATGGCCGCCCTGCTGTTTCATGGCTTTAGCATCGATATGCAGCACGTCCCCCAATTGAGGATAGACATATGTTTTGACGTCGGCATCTACGCGATCCTGCAAAAAGGATGGGTCTATACCTGGGCGCGCGAGGATAAAGCTTTGTGCGGAGTTTTGGACCCATTTGCCTTCGTCGCCACTCCAGGAATCATGCAGGGGGCGGATAAAGCTGAAGTGAAAACTCGATTGCCGGGGCATGTCCTGCATCACGCCGGTGATCTTGCAGAGGGTCTTGTCGTCCAGCTCGAGTATCTTTCCGACTACATCCGTGGTGTTGAAATAGCGTTTGGCGGCCGATTCGTCGATGACGATCGAATGCGGTTCATTGAGTGCGGTGTTGGGATCGCCTTCGATCATGGGCACCGTAAAAACCTTGAAGAAAGTAGAGTCGGCGAAGGCTAGGTGGTGATCCTGGACCCAGGAGCTCCCCTTGCGGATCATGATGTCCGTAGGTGAATTGAAATAGCTGATGCGCACCATTTGCTCGATCTGCGGATAGTCTTTTACCAATTGTACCGCCAGTGGTTTGGGGGAGGTGGCGCTGTTGAAGAGCGTATTATTGAGATAGATATCGGCGTCGAGACGGTAGATGCGTTCGGCATTTTTATAGTGCCGGTCGTAGCTGCGCTCGTCCGACACATATAAGACGATGAAGAGGCAAACGCTTAGTCCCGCGGCCAGGCCGAGGACGTTTAAAGCTGTAAACCCCGTGCTTTTCCTGAGGCTCCGGAAGGCGATCTTGAGATAGTTGCGGAACATGCGATGGTCGGTTTTATGACGAGTAAGGCAGCCAAATCATTAGGACGATCCCAAAAGAGTGCCGCGTATATAAAGTCTTGAAAACCATTTTTCTGTCAAGGCCTATGAGAGACCATGATGTTCGGTTTCGATACAGCAATCGTGCGGGAACGAGCATCGGCGGGAGTATGTGGGAGCTCGCCGACGCTACCGTATAAACAAAACTGCCGCAGCTATCGCTGCGGCAAGTCCTGGCGCCACGCTTGTGATCCGGATTGGATTCGAACCAATGACCTACAGCTTAGAAGGCTGCCGCTCTATCCAACTGAGCTACCGGACCGGAAAAAGATTGCCGACAAAGATAATTTATTTTTAGCTTGCGGGGCAACGGAAAAGCCAAATATGGACGTTAAGATCGAGCCAAGCTGGAAAGCGGTTCTGCAAAAGGAGTTCGACCAGGCCTATTTTACCGAGATCGTTCGGTTCATCAAGACGGAAAAGGCGGCGGGGAAGACCATATATCCGCCGGGCTCCCAGATGTTTCATGCGTTTGATGCGACGCCCCTGGACCGGTTGAAGGTCGTCATCCTGGGGCAAGACCCCTATCATGGGCCGGGACAGGCACATGGGCTGTGTTTTAGCGTGCCGGCGGGGGTGAAACCACCGCCATCGCTGGTGAATATCTTCAAAGAGCTAAAGGACGACATCGGGATGGAGACGCCTTCCAGCGGGAACCTGGAACATTGGGCCTCGCAAGGGGTGTTATTGCTGAACGCGGCGCTGACAGTGCGGGCGGGCGAGCCCAACAGCCACGCGGCGATCTGGGCGCCGTTTACGGACGCGGTGATCCGGACGATTTCCGGGCAAAAGAAAGGGATTGTCTTCCTGTTGTGGGGCAAGTTTGCCCAGGACAAGCAGGTGCTTATCGACGTGCAACGGCATCATATCCTGCGGGCGCCGCACCCCTCGCCGTTTTCGGCGGACCGGGGGTTCTTTGGGTGTAAGCATTTTTCAAAGACGAATGCGATTTTGGTGAGGGAGGGGCGGGAGGCCATCGATTGGAGGTTGCCGTGAGGCGGGGCGTGGGGCGGCGCCGTGAGGCGCTGGGCACACGAAGCGCGCTGGTTCGCGGAACAAAATCTAAAATTTATGAAAGGCGATAAAAAAGGACTTATTTCTCCAGACAGTTTCCTGGGCGCCATTTTGGGCAGGATTTTCGCGGTTTGGGGGGCGCTGATGTTTGTCGGCACGATGTTACTGATCGTAATACCGGTGGCGTTTAGTTACCGGGACCCGGGGCCCAGGGGGGTGGAGCGTTTCCGACGGTTGGGTCGGTGGTGGATCCATAGCTTTTTGCTGCTGTCGGGGTGTAGGATCAAGCGGGTCGGGGCCGGGAACTTCGCCAAGGGCGAAAACTATATCGTCATCGTCAACCACAATTCATTTATCGACATCCCCATCTCCACCCCGGAGATCCCCGGGCCGAATAAAACGATCGCCAAGGTAGAGCTGTCGCGGATACCTATATTCGGTATCATCTATAAACGCGGGTCCGTGCTGGTGGATCGCAAGAACGCCGAGAGCCGCCGGGACAGCTACCGCCTCATGAAAGCGGTCCTCGCCGAAGGCATCCACATGTGCATCTACCCCGAAGGGACACGCAACCGGACCAACCAGCCATTGGGACCCTTCCAGGACGGGGCGTTCCGTTTGTCCGTCGACACGGGGAAGGCGATCATCCCGGCGCTGTTGTTTAACACAAAGCGCGTACTGCCCCAGGGGAGCAAGACCTTTTTCTTCTGGCCCGGTCCCATGGAGATGCACTTTCTCCCGCCGGTCTATCCCGAGGGGATGGACCCGAAGGCGCTCAAGGAGAAGCTTTACAAGATCATGGAGGATTACTACGTAGCGCACGCGTAGGGGTGCGTTGGCGGCTTGGGCGCGGCGTGTGGGGCGGCTTCACGTGGCCGCGGGCAGAGCTGTGGCGCACACGAAGGTCGCGGCGGCCTCGTAAGGGGGCGCGGCCGAAGGCTTAGTACTGCGGAATCGAGTAGTACGACCTCGTGCGGTTGATGCGGAGGTCGCGGAGGATGCCACTCTTGGGGGAAAGGGTGATGGAAAACGACCGGTAATACCCGAGCGGCGTCACGTTTATGGCCATCTGCCAGCAGTGGAGGTTGCGGGCTACGGACGCCTGCAGGAACTGGAAGGTATAGGAGTCGACGCTGAAGGTGCCGCTGCCGATGATCTTCCAGTTTGGGGTGAGGTTGAAGTCGCCGTTGAAGTTGATGGACTGGGTCGTGCGGTTGGTCCAGCCCTGGAAGTTGGCGTTCTGGACGCGGCTTATGGTCAGCGAATAGGACAGGCTGAGGTGCCAGGGGATGTTGAAGTTGGCGAACTCGGCGGGGTTGCTGCGGATGTAATTGAGCTCCCGCTGGTCGTCGGACATCGCGCCGGGGTTGTTGAGGTCCTTACCGTTCAGGAGGGAGTCCTGGGCGCTTTCCTGGCCCTTGGACTTTTTAGACTCGAAGGTGGTGGAGGCGGAAACGTAACCGCTCACGAAGCGGCCGGGGGAAAAACCATGGCCGCCGGACCATACATATTTATCGACCCGGTTGCCGGCGGCGTTGACCTGGTAAGGGTCGAGGGTGGCGCCGCCCGCCACATTGATCTTGTTGAACAGGTTGCTGTGGGCGTATATCGTCCAGTCGGACAGCTTGAAGGAGTCGGCGACCAGGTTATAGTTGCCGGAAAAACCAAAGGCGTCGAGCAATTTAACCTTTTTGTAGGGCGTGTTCCCGGTGGTGTCCTTGCTGTTGCGGACCTTCATCTCGAGGTTGTTGTCGAGCTGGAAGTTGATACCGCCAAACGTTCCCTGGCCGTAGGGCGCAAACACGCCGCCGGCGTATTTGTTGAATGTCTGGAAGGGCGATACGGTCCCGCCGTAGGTAAGGGTGTCGACCTGGGTCGAATAAAAAGCGCCCTTGTTGAGGTCGGGCTGGTAGGAGAACCCGATGGTCGGGCGCACGACGTGCCGGATGGCCTTGATGTAGCCGCTGCCGAAGTTGAAGGTACCATAGGCCGCGGTGCTGGTGCTGATGCCGTAGGTCATCTGGCGCTGGGTATAAAAGCCCTTGATGATGGTGGTGTCCACCTTCACGGCCTTCTGGTCCCAGTGCAGGAGCATCTGCCGGGAAAACCAGGTCTCGTCGTAGCTCACGCTGGGCGCGATCTGGATGGGGCCGGCGGGCGGCAGGGAAAGGGTGATGGGTATGGTATGGTGGGCGCCCCACTGGAGGGTATCCCAAACCTGTTTAAAACTAAAAGCGGTGTCGTAAAATGAAATAAGACTCTGATAAGAACCGTTATACCCGATACCGAGGTTCTGGTACCACTTTTTGGGGCCGACCTGGTTCTTTTTCTGGAAGGGATAGACGGTATTGGCGGTCAGGTTGAGGTTGGGTAACGAGACGTTCCACAGTCGCTGCTGGGTGTTTTGGTTTTGGGTAAAGGCGGCGGAAAAGTAAAACGGGGTCCCGGTGAACGTTTTGGTATAGGCCACGGAGGACTGTATCTGGTTGTTGTAGACCTGCCCGACGTAATTGGTCTGGTATTGGTTGTACTTCGACGTCATCAGGTTCACCGAGGCGTTGAAGCTCTGGCCGGGATGGGCTTTGGCATCGGCGGAGTGGGCCCACTGGAGGTTGAAGTTGGTGGACTGCTGGTAGTCGGGGTCGCCCTTGAAGGCGATCTTGGTGTCGATGACCGAGAAGTTCACCGACCCGCGGTAGTGGTAGCGGACATAGTAGGACGGGTCGAGGTCCAGCTCCCAGCTGCCGTAAGAATAGATGTTCCCCTTGATGAGGAAGTCCATGTTCTGGCTGATCACCTTGTAGTACCCGAGACCGGTGAGACCGAGCCCCTGTTGGTCGTTGACGGTAAAGGCGGGCGGCAGCAGGCCGCTGTGCTGGCCATCGACCAGGGGGAAGATGCCGTAGGGGATGCCGATCGGGAACGGAATACCCTCGAATTCGGGCCGGGTGTAGCCGGTGATGGCGAATTTCCCGCTGATGTATTTGACGCGCTTGGCCCGGAAGGCGAAGTGCGGGGTGTCCAGGTCGCAGGTGGTGAACCGGGCGTTGTATGCGTAAAAGGTCTTTTCGTCTATCTTTTTGGACCGCTGGCTGTGGATGAACATTTCGCCCTCCTGGCCGTCGGCGTTGACGCTAATGCCTTTTTTGGACCTCATACTGTACCGCATGGAGTCGGAGGTGACGACGTCCTGGCCCTGGGTGAATTCCGGCCGTTGTACGAGGAGGCCGTTGGAGTCGAGCCCGGGCGCGGGCAGGGCGACCAGGATCTGCGTGCTCTGGTCCATCATGATGATACCGGACTTCAATTTGAGGTCCTTGTAGTCGGTGGTGGCCTGGTCGTACAGTAAAACGCGTTTGTTCGGTATGTCCAGGACCATCGAGTCCTCCGCCTCGTAGGTGATCGGCGCGTCGAGGGAATCCTTGGAGAGGGGGATCGACAGGGAGTCGATGAGGGGACGGCGGGTGGTGTCCTTGTGGAGCGTGTCCGGGGCGACGGGGGTTTCGACGCCGCCTCTGAGGGGTTTATAGACGGTATCCGGGGCCGTGATGCTTCCGGGAATAGTCTTTACGATCCTTGGCACGGTGTCTTGTGTCCCGGGGATCGGTCTTGAAAAGGTATTCGGCGCAGCTGAAATGATCGACCAACCTATCAGGGATGCGCTCGTAATGCCCGTCAAAAGATATTTATAGCTAAATTTGCGATGACTCCTCATATAGCATCGGGGGCAAAAATAGCCAAATGGGTACTATATTGCTCCGCAAAGGGGTGGTTTATGAAAAATATAACTAAGGCATGAAGCGACAATCCATAGGCATTCTGGCAGGCTGTCTGTTGCTCGTTCTGGCGACCGCGTCCGCCTTTATCGGGGGACCGAAAGGCGCCGCGGCGAAACGCCAGCTCCACAAGGGTATTAATACCATCATCGTGGACGCCGGTCACGGCGGGCATGACACCGGGGCGAAGGGCTCGTATTCCCAGGAAAAGGACCTGACCCTTCAAATCGCGATGAAACTGGGAAGGACCCTTCACGAATCCCTGCCCGGGGTCCGGATCGTGATGACGCGGACGACGGACATCTTTCAACCCGTAGGGGAAAAGGCGCAAATCGCCAACGACAACCATGGGGACCTGTTCTTGTGTATCCACTGCGACTATATGCCCAAGATCATCCACGAGTTCGAAGGCTACCGGAAACAGGCGTATTATACGGGGAAGGGCGCCAACCGCAAAAAGCATATACGGAGAGTGGCCGAATACCGGAGGTATGAGGTCGCCGATCCAACGCCCATTGGTACTGCCACCTTCATCTTCACCGCGCGCAAAGCGGACGACAAGGTCAAAACGGCCCTCGAGGGCCTGGGTGAAATCGACTCCCAGGACACCACCAACGCGGAAACGACGCTGCCGTCATCTCCCGAAGCGCGGATCGAGGCTATGATGTGGGCCAAGAATTACTTTTTCAAAAGCCTGAAGCTGGGGGGGATGATCGAGGACGAAATGGGTGACCGCAACCGGGGCGTCGAGCAACGCTATACCGGTATACGGGTACTCGAATCCACAAACATGCCCAGTGTCCTGGTCGAAACCGGCTTCCTGTCCAACAAGGGCGACGAGGACTACCTCAACAGCGACGCGGGTCAGCAGGAAATCGCGGATAATATTACCCGGGCGGTGATCAAATATAAGGCACAGGTGGAAGGGAAGACCGTCGAACAGGTCCAGGATTCCGCGCAGGCGAACGGCGGCGGCCTCAAGACGGCCGGTCAGAGTCAGCGCAAGAGGCGCTAGGCATGTGAGCCGTGTCGGCGGGCGCGGAAGAGGGCGCGCACGCGGAAAAGTTAAATTACGCAACGGGCACGGAATATGCCTTACTTTTGACAAATTATACTGACCACACCTGATGAAGATTACCAACGAAACAAAGGTGGGCGCCCTTGCGGCGGTTGCCATCACGCTGCTGATCCTTGGCTTCAACTTCCTGAAGGGCCGTAACCTGTTCTCCAATTCCAACAGGCTCTACGCCAAATACGCCAACGTAAACGGACTCGCCACCTCGAATGCCGTTATGATCAATGGGCTCCAGGTAGGCACCGTATACGATATCAAGCCGATGGACAAGAGCATCGACACTATCCTGGTTACATTCAATATGACGAGGGAGCTGAATATCCCCGATAATTCCGTGGCCATGATCAAAACCCCGCCCCTGGGGACGCCGGAGGTGGATATCGTCATGGGCAACTCCAGCCGGTTGCTGACCAAGGGCGATACGATCCTCAGCCAGGGCACGCCCGGTCTCCTGGACAACGTCCTCAAGACGTTCGACCCGGTGCTGACACAGGTCGCCCTGGTCCTGCACTCGGTGGATTCGGTGCTGGGCAAGTTCTCCGACATCCTCGACCCGAGGACGAAGGGGAACCTGCGGAGCCTGATCGCGGGTTTCAACAACGACGCGAATTCCCTCACGGTCACGATTGACCGCCTGAACGGTTTATTGGATAAGGAAAACGGATCCCTGTCCAAAACCATGGATAACCTGAACTCGTTCACCGGTAACCTTGCCAAGAACAACGACAACCTCACAGGCACCCTCTCGAACCTGAAAAAGACGACGGACCAGCTGGCCAACGGCGACCTGGGCAAGACCCTGCACCAGCTCGATACCAGCACGGCCGCCCTGGAGGGTATCCTGACCAAGCTGAACGGCACCAACGGTTCGGTGGGCGCGTTGCTCAACGACCGCACCCTGTACAACCGGCTGAACTCCACCGTTCGAAGCCTCAATACGCTCCTGGATGACCTGAAGGTGCATCCCAAGCGTTATATCAATATCTCGGTTTTTGGTAAGAAAGACAGGTCCACGCCGCTCAAGGCGCCCCTGAGTGAGGATAGTACGCAGCAGCGATGAGACGCGCAACAATTTTTGTTTGGCTGACCTTTATGGGATTGTCTGCCGTCGCGCAGCAGCAGGTGACGCCGCCGCCGGATACGTCGACGCGGGTCATCATCATTGTACACACGGATCAACTGACGCAAATCACGCGTGACTCGATACAGCTGGAAAAACTCATCGGGCACGATACGCTGTACGAGGGGCGCACCAAGCTGTACGCGGACAGCATGTACTTCAACCAGCGGGCCAACGAAGTGGAAGCGTTCGGGACGGTGCACATCAACGACAACGACAGCGTCAATATATACTCCCGCTATCTCAAATACTTTGCGACGCCCAAGAAGGCGATCCTCCGGCGCGAGGTGCGAATGACCGATGGCAAGAATGTCCTCACGACGGACTCCCTGGACTACGACCTGCCCACGCACGTCGGCACGTACATCAAGGGCGGCAAGGTGGTTAACGGGACGACCACGGTGACCAGCGTCAACGGATTGTACAACGGCAATACCAAGGACGTCATCTTTAGCCGGAACGTGCACCTGGTCGATACGGGATACCGGATCACCAACGACAGCCTGATTTATAATATGGAATCGAAAGTGGCCAGTTGGGCGGTGCCGACGGTGATCGACGACGGCAAAAGCACGATCCACACGAAAAAAGGATACTACGACCTCAAGCATAACCTCTTTTATTCGGAGGAAAGGCCGCGGATCGACGACAGCGCGGGGAGCGTGATCGCCGACCGGCTTGCCTACGACAAGATTTCCGGGGAGGGCGAGGCCCGCGGTAACGTCATCTATAAAGATACTTCCTCCAATACGGTACTGGCCAACCACGTTCAGTTCAACCGCCAGAAAAGGAACCTGCTGGCCACCGAGAAGCCGGTGCTGATCTTGCTCCAGGGCAAGGACACCACCTACGTGGCGGCGGATACCTTTTACTCGGACCTGGTACATCACCTCCGTACCTTCCGGAAAAACATGGATGCCCTCGGGGATACGAGCCTCTTTCCGCCGGGGTCCGATTCCAGCTATCATCCCCGGATACGGGACAGCGCCGCGCACCGCGCGATCGATGAGTCCACCGACAGCCTGCCGCCTGGCCAGGACAGCACGTTGCGCTTTATGATCGGCTTCCACCACGTGCGCGTTTTTTCCGATTCGCTACAGGCAAAGTCGGACAGCCTCTTTTATTCGGACGTCGACTCGGTATTCCGGTTCTTTTCCCGACCGGTGATATGGGCAAACCACAGCCAGATCTCGGGGGACACGATGTACCTGTATACCAAACACCAGGCCCCTACCCGGCTCTACGTCTTCAACAACGGCTTTATCATCAACAAGGTCAGCAAGGACTTTTACAACCAGATCCAAAGCCGGACGGTCAACGGGTATTTCAAGGATGGCGCGATCGACTACATGCGGTCCAAGGGGAACGCCCACAGCGTATATTTTGCGCAGAACGACAGCCTGCAATTCCTGGGGCTGAGCCTGGACGAGGCGGACGCCATCGACCTTTATTTCCTGAACCGGGAGCTCCATCGCGTGGTGTACCGGAATGGCGTGAAGGGCACGACCATACCCATGGGGCAGATCCAGATCGAGCAGACGCGGTTGCCGGGGTTCAAGTGGTATGAGGCGCTTCGGCCGAAAAGCAAGGAAGAGTTGTTCCAGTAGCCGGCGCGGCAACCGCTGCACGCGACGGCGGCAAAGGGGCGGGCGGCAAAATCGGGCTCTGTTTTTGCGAAGCATAATTAACAACAGATGAAAGTCTTTACCGGACCCCAGGTTCGCGCCTGGGACGCTTATACGATCGAGCACGAGCCCGTGCGGTCGCTGGACCTGATGGAGCGGGCGGCGCTGGCCTGTTGCCAATGGATCGTCGGGAACTATGCCCTGAAGGGAAGGGTTTGCCATATTTTTTGCGCCAAGGGTAATAATGGAGGCGACGGCCTGGCGCTGGCACGGCTTCTGCTGGAGCGGAATGTGCCGGTGCGGGTGTATATCCTCGAGTTCGGGAATTTGGGGACGGAGGATTTCCAGGCGAACCTGGCGGGACTGCACCCGCTGACACAGGACATTACTTTTATTCAATCCAGGGATGCGTTCCCGGGGCTGCCGGCGGACGCCGTGATCGTCGACGCCTTGCTGGGGTCGGGGCTCAACCGGCCGCTGGAGGGGTTGACGGCGGACCTCGTCCGTTTCCTAAACGGGAGCGGGCGACCCATCCTGGCGATCGACCTGCCCACGGGGCTGCGGACGGACGAGCCGAGCGCCGGGGGACCGGTGATACAGGCGGCGCATACGTTGACGCTGGGGAGCTGGAAGCTCGGTCTGCTCCTGGCGGAAAACGCGCCCTACTTCGGCGAGGTGCACCTGCTGCCGATTGGTCTTGACCCGGTGTATGAAGCGGAAACGGCATCGCCGCTGCGGGTGACAGACCTGGAATTGGCAAGGGGATTTTATAGACCCCGGTCGTCGTTTTCCCACAAGGGGACCTTTGGCCACGCGTTGCTGGTCGCGGGTAACGAGGGGAAAATGGGCGCCTGCGTGCTGGGCGCCCGGGCCTGTCTCCACAGCGGCGTGGGTCTGCTGACGCTGCTCGTGCCACGGGAGCAGGCGGTCATCGTCCAGACGGCGGTGCCGGAGGCGATGGCGCTGAGCGACGTCGACGCGGTAAAACCGTCGGCGTATAAAGCATTGGGCGTCGGGCCGGGGCTGGGCACGGATGACGCGGCGCTGGAGCTGGTCGAGCGTGTACTGGGGCTGGCGGCGCAAATACAACCCGAGACGGGGACTGCCGGAGGCAAGGTGGTGATCGACGCGGATGCCCTTAACCTGTTAGGGACCAACCCGCGACTTTGGGCCAAAGTGCCCAGGGGCTCCATCCTGACGCCACACCCCAAGGAATTCGAACGACTGTTCGGGCCGGCGGCCAACGACTTCGAACGAGTCAGGATGGCGCTGGAAAAGGCGGCGGAGCACCGCTGCGTCATCGTGCTGAAGGGGCACCGGACACTGGTCGCCACGCCTGACGGTTCCGGCTACTTCAATACCACGGGGAATGCGGGCATGGCCACCGGCGGGAGCGGTGACGTGCTGACGGGCATCCTGACCGGGCTTTTGGCCCAGGGGTACCCGAGCCAGCAGGCGGCGGTGCTGGGGGTCTATCTCCATGGGCTGGCAGGTGATATGGCGCTCGATTCGGCCTCCATGGAAAGTTTGACGGCGTCCGGAATTGTGGATGGAATGGGGAAAGCCTTTAAACATTTGGGGGCTGGGACCGTATTATAGGACGGTTTCCCCTATTTTTGCCGTCATTTTATTGCTATGAGTAATATTGTCTACCTGGTTCCGGCGGCCGGTATTTTAGGCCTTATCTACACCTTTATCCGTTTTAACTGGGTCGCGCGGCAGGACGCCGGTAACGACCGCATGAAGGAAATCGCGCAGCATATTGCCGAAGGCGCCATGGCCTTCCTCAAGGCTGAATATAAGATCCTCTCTTATTTTGTCATCATCGCCGGTCTGCTCCTGGGGTACATGGGCAGCCAGAACGAAAATTCCAGCCCCTTTATCGCGGTAGCCTTTGTCCTGGGGGCGGTATTTAGCGCCCTGGCCGGGTTTATCGGGATGCGGGTGGCCACCAAGGCCAATGTCCGTACCGCACAGGCGGCCCGGACGAGCCTGAGCCGCGCGCTTAATGTTTCGTTTACAGGGGGGTCCGTCATGGGACTCGGGGTGGCCGGTCTGGCCGTCCTCGGTCTGGGAGGCCTCTTTATCATATTGATCCGGGTTTTTGCGCCCGACGTCATGGCCACCGCACCGGAAGTTACCAAGGCGATCGAGGTCCTGACGGGCTTTTCGCTGGGCGCCGAGTCGATCGCGCTCTTTGCCCGGGTGGGCGGCGGTATCTATACCAAGGCCGCCGACGTGGGCGCCGACCTCGTGGGTAAGGTGGAAGCCGGTATCCCCGAGGATGACCCGCGCAACCCCGCCACCATCGCCGACAACGTAGGCGACAACGTGGGCGACGTAGCCGGTATGGGCGCCGACCTTTTCGGCTCCTATGTAGCCACCGTCCTGGCGACGATGGTCCTGGGTCACGAGGTTCAGGCCACCGACAACTTCGGGGGCTACTCCCCCATACTGCTGCCGATGCTGATCGCCGGCGCGGGGATCATTTTCTCCATGATCGCGACCTTCTTCGTCCGCATATCCGACGCGGCGGGCATCAGCACGCACGCGGTACAACGGGCGCTCAACATGGGTAACTGGGGGTCGATCATCCTGACCGCCATCGTCGCCTATTTCCTGACCACCTGGCTGCTGCCGGACGGCGAGCTGGTGCTCCGCGGCGTTCCGTTCACCA